>MGWJ01000119.1 GCA_001800945.1 Flavobacteria bacterium RIFCSPLOWO2_12_FULL_31_7 | reverse complement strand
TTCATTTTAATAATTTCGAAAAAGTAACTTCTAAAATATTGCTCGTCTTTTTTCTTGTAATATTCAAACAATTTTTCTTTAGAACCGATTTGCTCCACCATTGAATTGATTTGACTATCCATAAAAGAATTTACTTCTTCATCAGTAACTACAATACTATCTTGAATAGCTTGATGTGCAAATAATTTATCTTCTAATTGTTTTCCTAACAACTCGCAACGCGTTATTTTATCCGTATCAATCCCTTGAGATTTCAATTCTAAATACATTAAATCGATATCAGAATCTAATACGATATAATTCCCTACAACAGCTGCAACACCATCTACTTTTTGTTTCTTTTGCGCAAAAGTTACTACTGAAAACAGTAAAAATGCGACTGCTAAAATGCTTGTTTTATTTGAAAATTTCGAAATCATTGTCTTTAATGGCATCATTTGTTATTTCTGTTTGAATTTTATTTATTAAATCTGTTTTTCTTTTATTTAAAATTATCTGCTTAATCGTTGGCGATATGTAAGACAAAGGTACCACATTGTTTTTTTGTATCATATCTCTCACTTTTACCAACCAAATAGAGGTGGAATCAACATATTGATACGAAATTCCTGGATCGATAAATTTGGCAATATTATCTTGATTCACAAAAGGCAATCTTTCATATACCTGATCAATATCTACCCAAATACTATCATTAAATGCGTAATCTTTAAACTGTATGGCTAATTTTTTTAAGTCTTTTTTATCTTTACTTTTAAAACTTGAAAACTTCGCACTAATACTTGCTAACTTGTTATTCCCTTTTACTAAGTTGATGTATCTCAACTTCACTAACGGACTATTGGCTTTAAAATTATTTTTGTTTGTGTTGTAATATTTTTCAATTTCTTCTGGAGTGATTACGGTATCGATTTTCGTAACTACTAATTGTTCTAAATAAGCTTTCGAATATAAATCCATTTTATATTGGTTTATCAATCCGTCCAGCTCCATTTGTTTACTTTTACTGATGTTTTTATTGGCATTGCGCATCAGTAATTGTTGTGTGGCCCATCTGTTTATAAAATCTTTAACTAGGGCAATACTGTCTTTTTTAGAAGTCCCTGCTGGAACTAAATTTTCTAAATCAGACTTATATAAATATTCGTTATTTACTCGGGCAATGGCATCTGTTTCATTATTATCATTTTCTTTACCACAAGAAAACAACAACAGCAAGCTACATATACTCCCGAATAGTTTCACTGAAATACTATTTTAATTGTTGCTTCGCTTTTTCAAAAACATCTTGATTGACTTTAACTAAAAACTCTTTTTTCAATTCATCTACCCAAGTTGCTTCTAAATATTGCTGATAATCGTTTATGACTTTGCTTTTACATTCTTCTAACTCTTTAGTTTGTGAAGGTTTCATATTTTTCACATTTACAACAAAGCTGTAATTTGCATCTTTATAAGTATTTTCAACTCCTTTTACAAGTGTTGGGATTTTATCTAAGATGTCGTAATTTTTTTCGAACAAACCAGATTTTACCATAATGGCAACTTTATTGTCTTTATTGAATTTTGCTTTAATGGCTTCAATTGATTTACCTTTTTTAAGCATTTTCTGAGCCTCGCTTATAACTTTAGCATCAGTTGAAGATAAAATATCTACATCATATCTATCTTTCCAATTGTATTTTGATTTATTAGCTTCGTAGTATTTTTTTAAACCAACAGTATCCGTTTTAGATTTCGTCCAAATTTCATTTTCCATCAAATCGAACAATAGCAAACCATCTCTATATTCGTCCATTATGTTTTTAAATTCTGGAAATTCTTTTTCTAAATTATCGTTATAATACGTAATTAATTGTTCTCCTTTCCAAGATTCGAAAAGTTCAGCAACTAATTTTTTCACAGGTTTGGTCGTTAATTTATTTTTTTGTTGCGAATGAATATAGCTCAAAAAAGAAGGAGTAGCTACTTTCTTTGATTTGTCGATGGTAATTAAATTTCCATTGAAATTTTCTTTTTGGGTAGGAATTTCCCAAGTCTGACTATAAACAGCATCATTTACAGCTTTTTCGATATTTTGATACTGTGCTTTATTGATTTCAACTGAATACTTCGTTTTTAACTTGTTTGCCAAAGTGTTTGTAATAATGATAGATCGTTCATCTCTTTTAATTTTAGATTCTAGTTCTAATTTAGATTCTTCTATAGATTTTAAAGGATGTTTTTCGATTAATTTAACAATATGCCAACCGAAACCTGATTCGAATGGTTGCGAAATATCTCCTTTATTTACAAGTGAAAAAGCTACATTTTCAAAGGCTTCAGAACTCAATTGTCCAGTTCCAAAACGTTGCAAAACTCCACCTTTAACAGCGCTAGATTTATCTTCAGAAAACTGTGCCGCTAGAGCTTCAAAATTTTCACCCTGTTGAATTTTTTTAGAAATATCATCAATAGTTTGTTTAGCTTTAGCCTTTGCTTCATCTGTTGCCTCTGTTGGATTTAAAATCATAATATGGGCAACAGTGACTTCACCTTTATTATCTCTAACATCAGTTACTTTAATAAGATGGTAACCAAAACGAGTTCTTACTGGGTTTGAAATTTGACCAACTTTAGTTTTATATGCTGCACTTTCAAAAGGATACACCATTCTAAAAGATGAAAAGTAACCTAAATTTCCTTTATTTTCTGCAACAGATGGATCTTGAGAATTGGCAATAGCAATAGCTTCAAAATCTTCTCCTTTTTCAATACGTTTCTTTAATTCTAAAGCTTTATTGTAAAAAGCTAATGTATCAGCACCTTTGATGCTTTCGTCAAATGAAAGTAAAATGTGAGAAGCCTTTATTTCTTTTAAACTTCTGTTGTAGGCTTCTTCAATCAATTGATTCGTAACTTTTGAATCATTTAAATAGGTTTTTGAAAGCTGATTTCTGTAGGAACTTAATTCATTTTGGTATTTAGAATTATTTTGCAATCCTAATTTATAGGCTTTATTAACTTTTAATTTATACCCAATAAACAAATCTAAATATTGATTTAAATCTTTTTGCGAATCATCTTTTACCAAATCTAAATTTTTAAGGTAGATTCTTTTAAACTCATCTGTAAAATACTGATTATTATCTATGGTAAAAAGTACCTCTTTAGAATTCTGAGCAAATGAATTAAAGCAAAAAGTTAAAAATAATGCTAAAAAAATGTTTTGTAATTTCATATGATACTAATTATTTCTTTTTTTTGAGTCGTTATGATTTCGCTTTTATTTGTTTTTTGAGTTAGCAGAAAGCAACCACATTTTTCGGAGCGATTTCATTGTTTTTATTAGGTTTTGTTTGTAACAAGCAAAAATATGAAATGATTACAATTAAACAACTAATTGAAGATATATTAACTAAAATTTTAGAAATTGAGAAGATAATTATTGTTCATCATGAAAAAAAACATCACTTTTTAAAATAATACTTTCTTTTTTCGTTTTTTTTTATATTTTTGTGAATAATATTAAGAACCCCTCATAATCTAAATATAAAATGAAAAATAATTTACTAAAAGCATACTTGACAGTTATTATAACTTTCATAGGTTTTTTTGCAACAGCACAACCTGTTGATCCACCTGCGGATCCAGACCCACTTCCAGCACCAATTGATAGCCAAATTATTTGGTTAGTCGCAGTAGGAATTGCTTTTGCTTATTACATAATAACAAAAAATAAAGTTTCTATAACGAAATAAAAAAGCTTAAAAAAACAAAAAAAACAACCCCTAAATAGTTAATCAACAACTACTTAGGGGTTGTTTTTTGTTATTCAAAAGGTTGCTTCACCATTTAAATCATTAAAAAAAGCTACCTTTATACAAGAAATAAGAGATTTTGAATTCATAAGTTTAAAACCAGACTTAGCTAAATAAATGACAATTACCAATTTATTAAAAAATAAAAAAGCAATCAATATCCTTGTACTAGTTTACTTTTTAAACTTAGTTCTGTATAGCATTTGCTCTTTTTTTAAGTTCACAACTGCTGAAACTATTTTTTGGTTTGCCAGAATACCTTTACTTTTATTTCTATACCTTATTACAGCTCGTAAAAAGAACGGCATTTATATCGCAGCTTTATTATTGTATCAAATAGCTTCTTGCCTATTCGCAAGTGGAAATCAAGATTTATTTATTTACGGTAGCTTTTCTTCAATTAGTTATAAACTTCTTTTGTTATTAATCTTGCTACCATTAATCACTAAAGAAAATCGTTTAGCTATTGGCTTGGCATGCTTACCGTTTTTCATATTATATCTTTATATTATTGAATTGGTTTTACATTCCCTTGGGGATTCACTAATTATTTGGATTTTAAATGCACTAATTACATCCATTATTGGTGGAATTGCAATTATCCACTACAACAATAATTATGACCTTAAAGGATATTGGCTTTTATTAAGCTCTATTCTTTTTATCATTCAAATCGGAGCGTTTTTCATCAATAAATTTTACATTAAAAGCGAAGCCATATATCAAATGGTAATTTTCTTTTATGGATTATCTCACTTTACTTTTTACAAGTTTATGATATTAAAGGAGAAAGTAAAACCTAACCTTATTATTTAAAAAAAGAGCCCAACATAATGCTGAGCTCATTTCATTTTTATTTTCTTTGAATATATAATCTACTATTTTACTTTTTATTTGCCCTTGCTATTAAAGTGTTTTTCAACAACATTGCAATTGTCATTGGTCCAACACCTCCAGGAACTGGCGTGATGTACGAAGCTTTTTTAGACACATTTTCAAAATCTACATCACCAACAATTTTATAGCCTTTATCTGTAGATTCATCGGCAACACGAGTAATACCAACATCGATAATTACAGCGTCATCTTTAATCATTTCCGCTTTTAAATAATTCGGAACTCCTAATGCAGAAATAATAATATCTGCTTGTGAAGTAATTTGAGTGATATTTTTAGTATATGTATGTGTCACAGTTACAGTCGAATTCCCTGGAAAACCTTTTCTTCCCATTAAAATACTCATTGGACGACCCACAATATGACTTCTTCCAATAACTACCGTGTGTTTTCCTTGCGTTTGCACGTTATATCTTTCTAACAATTCTAAAATTCCGAAAGGTGTTGCTGGAATAAATGTACTCATATCCAAAGCCATTTTTCCGAAATTTTCAGGATGAAATCCATCCACATCTTTAGACGGACAAACCGCCATTAAAATTTCTTGTGTATCAATTTGTGGAGGCAAAGGTAATTGCACGATAAAACCATCAATGTTAGCATCTTCATTTAATTCCTTAATTTTTTTAAGCAATTCTGTTTCTGAAGTAGTACTTGGCATTTTGATTAAAGTCGATTCAAAACCAACTCTTTCGCATGCTTTTACTTTACTTCCCACATAAGTTAAACTCGCACCATCATTACCTACAATAATTGCAGCTAAATGTGGTACTTTTTCACCGTTAGCTTTCATTTTTGCTACTTCTGCAGCAATTTCATTTTTAATTTCCTCTGATACTTTTTTTCCGTCGAGTAGTTGCATGTATATTAATTTGTGTGTTGTT
>MGWJ01000118.1 GCA_001800945.1 Flavobacteria bacterium RIFCSPLOWO2_12_FULL_31_7 | reverse complement strand
CTTGGAGCTGTACAACCTTCTAAGTAAGATACATAACTTCCTTCGTCAGCGATAACTAAAGTTCTTTCGAATTGTCCAGTTCCACCTTGATTGATACGGAAATATGTTGATAATTCCATCGGACATTTTACACCTTTTGGAATATAACAAAAACTTCCATCAGAAAAAACGGCCGAATTTAACGCGGCATAAAAATTATCTTTTTGTGGCACAATTGTACCTAAATATTTTTTAACTAATTCTGGATGTTCTTGAATCGCTTCAGAAATCGGACAGAAAATAATTCCTTTTTCTCCCAAAGTCTTTTTGAATGTGGTAGCTACAGAAACAGAATCCACAACAATATCCATTGCAATGTTGTTCATTTTTTTCTGTTCATCTATAGAAATCCCCAATTTTTTGTACATTTCTAATAACTCCGCATCCACATCATCTAATGTTTTGTTTGGATCTGATTTTTTTGGTGCCGAATAATAAGCAATCGATTGAAAATCAGGTTTGGTGTAGTTTACATTGGCCCATTCAGGTTCTTCCATTTCTTTCCAAGCCGCAAAAGCTTGTAAACGCCAGTCTGTCATCCATTCTGGTTCATTTTTCTTTTTAGAAATGGCGCGCACAATGTCTTCATTTAGCCCAACAGGAAACGTTTCCGATTCTAATTCGGTATAAAATCCGTATTCGTATTCTTTATTTTCTAACTCGACTTTTAAGTCGTCTTCGGTATATTTTGACATTTTATATTTTTTAAAACCATCAGAAAATTAAAATTGACTTTCAGAATGGTAGAAATAAATTAATATTATAGAGAGAAACTTTCTCCACATCCACAAGTTCTTTGTGCATTCGGATTGTTGAAAACAAATCCTTTTCCGTTTAAACCACCAGAAAATTCTAAAATCGTTCCTGCTAAATACAAAAATGATTTTTTCTCAACGGCAATTTTTACATTATTGTCTTCAAAAACTTTATCGTTTTCACCAATCTCTTTATCGAATTTCAATTCATAAGAAAGTCCAGAACAACCACCACTTTTAACGCCTACTCGAACGTAATCATTAGTAGCGTCGAAACCTTCTTCGGTCATCATATCGACAATTTTTTTACTTGCTGATTCAGATACTTTTATCATTGTTATTTTGATTTTGTCTAAATTAACTGCAAATATAAGTCATAAATTGCTTTTTACAAGGTTTGATAACATTTTTATAACTTATATATTCATAGTTTTGATTTATGTAAAATTTTGTAATTTGGCTAAAAATTTAAAATCATGAAATTATACCCAATAGAAGCTGGAAATTTCAAGTTAGATGGTGGTGCGATGTTTGGCGTGGTACCAAAAACAATTTGGAATAAAACCAATCCAGCGGATGAAAATAATTTAATAGATATTGCCGCAAGATGCTTATTAATTGAAGATGGTAATCAACTTACTTTAATTGATAATGGAATGGGAAACAAGCAATCCGATAAGTTTTTTGGCTATTATTCGCTTTGGGGTGATGAAAGTTTGGATAAATCTTTAGCTAAATATGGATTTCATAAAGACGATATTACAGATGTTTTTATGACACATTTGCATTTTGATCATTGTGGTGGTTCAGTAGTTTGGAACAAAGATAAAACGGGTTATGAAGTGGCGTTTAAAAATGCTAATTTCTGGACAAACGACAACCATTGGGAATGGGCAACGAAACCAAATTCTCGTGAGAAAGCTTCTTTTTTGCACGAAAACATTATTCCAATGCAAGAGAGTGGACAATTGAAATTTATTAACCGACCAACTGGCGACTTCCTAGAAAAATCGGAGTTAGGTTTCGATATTTTCTTCGCGGATGGACATACCGAAAAACAAATGTTACCTCATATTCATTACAAAGGAAAAACAATCGTTTTTTGTGCTGATTTGTTAGCTACTGCTGGACATATTCCAATTCCTTATGTTATGGGTTATGATACGCGTCCGTTATTAACTTTAGATGAAAAAGCAAAATTTATGAACGCTGCTGCGGATAATAATTACTATTTGTTTTTAGAACACGATGCGCATAATCAGATTATTACCGTAGAAAGAACAGAAAAAGGTGTAAGATTAAAAGACGTGTTTACTTGTGAAGAAATATTTTAATACCCACTAAGTTGTAACACAAAATAAATTACAACTACTAATACTTTATAAATTGAATAATTAAATTAACAAATATGAAAATTTCATTTAAACCTTTATTTTTATCTTCAGCTATTGCGTTGGTTTTAGCAGGTTGTGGATCCGCTAAAATGGTTTCAGTACCAGTGGAAAGCATAGATAAAATGCCATTAAAAACAACTCCTTTAGCAGAGAAAGATTTACAGCGTTGGAGTCATTTAGATTTAGTAAAAGATACTGTTCCTGGAATGAGTGTAGATAAAGCTTATGCGGAATTACTAAAAGGAAAAAAAGGGACTAAAGTTATTGTTGGAATTGTAGATTCTGGTGTAGATATTAATCACGAAGATTTAAAATCAGTAATTTGGACTAACCCAAAAGAAATTGCTGGTAACAAAATTGATGACGATAAAAATGGATATGTTGATGATATTCATGGTTGGAATTTCTTAGGAGATGCCGTTCATGAACAATTAGAAATGACACGTATCGTAAAAAAAGGACCAAATACTCCAGAATATGCTAAAGCTAAAGCGAAATTAGATGAAGAAATTCAAGGGTTACAAGGTAATAAACAACAATTAGATATGATTTTAAATGCGGATAAAGCTATTAAGACGCATTTAAAGAAAGATAATTATACGCTGGAAGAAGTAAAGAAAATTGAAACTACAGACAAAAGTTTGTTACAAGCTAAAATGATGTTTTCGCAAATTTTAGCAGGAACTCCAAAGGCGGAGTTTGACAAACAAATTGAAGAATTTAAAGATTATGTTTACGGACAATTAAATTACAATTTAAACGTAGATTTTGATGGTAGAAAAATTGTAGGTGATAATCCAAATGATCTTTCAGATACAAAATATGGTAACAATAATGTTGTAGGACCAGAACCAAAAGAGGCAAAACATGGAACGCACGTTGCCGGAATTGTGGCTCAGGTTAGAGGTAACAAAAAAGGAGGAGATGGTGTAGCAAGTACGGTTTCTATTATGGCTGTTCGTGCGGTACCAAATGGTGACGAATATGATAAAGATATCGCTTTAGGAATTCGTTATGCCGTTGATAATGGTGCTAAAGTAATTAATGGTTCTTTCGGAAAATATTTTTCTCAAAATAAAGAATGGGTTATCGAAGCAATTAAATATGCAGAATCTAAAGATGTACTTTTAGTTATTGCTGCAGGAAATGAGTCTTATGATTTAGATACTACAAATAAATATCCAAACGATACGTATGATAATTCTCCTGAATTTGCTAAAAATGTATTAATTATTGGAGCACTTTCTCCAGAATATGGCTCAAAAATGGTGGCAGGTTTTTCTAATTACGGAAAAAATAATGTTGATATTTTCTCGCCAGGAGATAAAATTTATGCTACAACACCTTTAAATACTTATGAATATTTACAAGGAACTTCAATGGCTTCTCCAAATGTTGCTGGTGTTGCGGCTTTAATTCGTTCTTACTATCCAAGTTTAACAGCTATTCAAGTAAAACAAATTATTATGGAAAGTGGAACTTCTTTAGTAAACACAGTTTCAGTAGGTGAAGACAAACATAAAGCTAGTTTTTCAGACATTTCTAAATCAGGAAAAATTGTAAATGCATACAATGCTTTAATTTTAGCAGAAAAAATGGCGAAAAAATAATTCTTATAAATTCGTTAAAAAACCACAAAGTTTAAACTTCGCGTTTATCTTTGTGGTTTTCTTATTTTTACCAAAATGTCATTAATGAACTCACTTCTTCAAAATGTTTGTACTACAAACTCTCAAAAGAGTGACGTTATTTATGATTTAAAAAATTAAAATTTACTTATATGAAAAATTTAATTACTACTATGTTTATCCTTGTTGCAGGATTTTCGATGGCACAGAATAATCCAAATTCAGGCTATTGGCAACAACATGTTGATTATAAAATGAACGTAAATATGGATGTCAAAAAATACCAATATAAAGGAAATCAAGAATTGGTATACACTAATAATTCACCAGATACACTAAAAAAAGTGTATTATCATTTATACCCAAATGCTTTTCAACCTGGAAGTGCGATGGATTTACGTTTGCAAACAATTGCTGATCCAGACAAACGTATGGTTCGTAAATTTACAAAAGAAAATAAAGAAGTAAAAGAAAGTAGAATCAGTACATTGAAACCAAATGAAATTGGTTATTTAAATATTGCTAATTTCAAACAAAATGGAATTGCCGCTCAAACTAGAGTAGTGGGAACTATTTTGGAAGTGACTTTGCCTCAAGCTATTTTACCAAAAGCATCTTCAAATTTCACCTTAGATTTTGATGGACAAGTGCCTTTGCAAATTCGTCGTTCTGGAAGAAATTCGGAAGAAAATGTAGCGCTTTCCATGACACAATGGTTTCCAAAAATGGCAGAATATGATTTCGAAGGTTGGCATGCAGATACTTACATTGCTAGAGAGTTTCACGGTGTTTGGGGAAATTTCGATGTAAAAATTACGATTGATAAGGACTATACTATCGGTTCTACAGGATACCTTCAAAATAAAAATGAAATAGGAAAAGGTTATGAAGATGCAGGTGTTGTTGTTTCATATCCTAAAAAAACAAAAACATTAACTTGGCATTTTGTGGCACCAAATGTGCACGATTTCGCTTGGGGAGCTGATCCAGAATATATCCACGATAAAATTATGGGTGAAAATGAAACGGAATTGCATTTTTTCTATAAAAACAAAAAAGAAAATTTAGAAAATTGGAAAAAAATGCAACCTAAAACGGCAGAATTATTAGCGTATTTTAATAAAAATATAGGGCAATATCCTTACAAACAATATTCTGTAATTCAAGGTGGAGATGGAGGAATGGAATATGCGATGTGTACTTTAATTACTGGAAACAGAAGCTATGGAAGTTTAGTTGGTGTTACGGCTCACGAATTTGCACACAGTTGGTTTCAACATATTTTAGCTACAAATGAATCAAAACATTGTTGGATGGATGAAGGATTTACCTCATTCATTTCAAATTTAGCAATGAACGAAATTTTACCTCCAAAAGAACCAGAAAATCCATTTGCAGATTCTTATAATAATTATGTGTATTTAGCGAATTCAGGCAAAGAACAACCATTAACAACTCATGCAGATAGATACGATTTAAATCAAGCATACGGAATTGGCGCTTACAGTAAAGGCGAAATTTTCTTAGCACAATTAGGTTATATTATTGGAATTGAAAATCTTCAAAAAACAATCAAAAAATATTATACTGATTTTAAATTCACACATCCAACACCTAACGATATCAAAAGAACAGCCGAAAAAGTTTCTGGTGCGAATTTAGATTGGTATTTAAATGAATGGACGCAAACTACAAACACAATTGATTACGCGATTAAATCTGTGGAAACCAATAAAATTGTTTTAGAAAGAAAAGGTAGAATGCCAATGCCTATTGATTTGTTAGTAGAATTTGAAAATGGTAAAGTAGAATATTTTTACATTCCGAATACTTTAATGCGATGGGAAAAACAAAATCCATATGAAGGAATTACTAGAACTGTTTTAGCTGGTTGGGATTGGGCTATTCCAACTTATACTATTGAAATTGCTAAAGAAAAAGGCGCAATTAAATCCGTCGCGATTGATCCAAGTGATTTGATGGCTGATGTGAAAAAAGAAGACAATGTGTTTCCTAAAAAATAATTGAAACAACAACATTTTTCTGAAAAAAATATATTAAATTAGATTTCAAAATAAAAACAAATGCAAGATAAAACGTTAATTGGTAGTGAAGAATGGTGCTCGTTTCCACAATTAGGAATTCCAGCCATAAAAGCCCGTGTTGATTCTGGAGCGAAAACTTCAGCTTTACATGCTATCAATATTAAAGTTTTTGAAAAGAATGGTGAGGAATGGTTAAAATTCGATATCAATCCGATTCAAAATAACTCGAAATCAATTATTCATTGTGAAGCACAATTAGTAGATCAAAGAATTGTAAAAAGTTCTAATGGAACTCGAGAAAAAAGATATGTTATTCGAACTGACGTTGAATTAGGAAGTCACAAATGGCAAGTAGATGTTACGCTTACTAATCGAGATTAGATGGGTTTCAGAATGCTTTTAGGTAGAGAAGCCATGGTGGGAAGATTGATTGTCGACCCAGAAAAAAAATTCGAATTAGGACAACCTTCAACAGAAAGTTTAAAAGAATATTATTACAAAGAGCCTAGTAAAAAAGGATTGAAAATTGGACTTTTAGCCAGTAATCCAGAATTATATAGTAATCGAAGAATTATTGAAGCTGGAGAAATGCGTGGACATGAAATGCATTTCTTGAATCTGAAATATTGTTACATGAAGTTAAGTGCTTCCAATCCAGAAATCCATTATCGTGGTGGTTTGGTTTTGAGTGATTTCGATGCGATTATTCCTAGAATTCGTCCAAGCATGACCTATTATGGTTGTGCACTTACACGTCAGTTTGAAGCTTTGAAAGTTTTCGCTTTAAATAACGCGGCTGCCATTACGCAATCCAGAGATAAATTGTTTTCGTTACAATTATTATTGAATAATGGAGTAGATATTCCTACAACAGGTTTTGCCAATTCGCCGTTAGATACAGATGATTTAATTAAAATGGTTGGTGGTTCGCCATTAATCGTAAAATTATTAGAAGGTACACAAGGTAAAGGTGTAGTTTTAGCGGAAACCAAAAAAGCGGCAGAATCTGTAATCAATGCGTTCAAAAGTTTAAATGCGAATATTTTAGTTCAAGAATTTATCAAAGAAGCCAATGGAAAAGATTTGCGTTTGTTTGTTGTAGATGGAAAAGTTGTGGCAGCCATGCAACGTGAAGCAGCTCCTGGAGAATTCCGTGCGAATATCCATTTAGGAGGAACAGCTTCTGTGGTGAAAGTTACATCTGAAGAGAAAAAAATTGCGATTCGAGCAGCAAAAGCGATGAATTTAAAAGTGGCCGGTGTTGATATTATTCGTTCAAGTAAAGGTCCGTTGTTGTTAGAAGTTAATTCTTCTCCTGGTTTAGAAGGGATCGAAGGTGCGACTCAAAAAGATATTGCAGGCGAAATGATTAAAGCTATCGAGAAAAATTTTAAATAATGTATCCCTATTTAGACATTGTCCTAAGAAGTGTTAGTGTTTACTTTTTTATGGTAATCGCACTGCGTATTTTTGGAAAAAAAGAATTATCGCAATTAAATGCTTCAGACATTGTTCTAATATTGCTAATAAGTAACGCCGTTCAAAATGCTATGGTGGGAAGTGATGTTTCGCTCGAAGGTGGAATAATTGCAGCTTTTTCACTTTTTTTTATCAATTACATTTTCAAAAAAGTAATGTTGAAATCTAAATTTGTGAAAAATCTAATTCAGGAAAAACCTGAAATTTTGATTCACGATGGTAAAATTGATTTTAAAACGGTATCAAAATTAGGAATCACTTCTGATGAATTGGATGAAGTTATTAGAGAACATGGTGTAGAAAATTACAAATTCGTGAAATTAGCTATGTTGGAAATTAATGGAAATATTAGTATTATTTCAGGAAATGAAAATTTATTTCAAACGAAACACAAGCGAATTCATAAAACCCTAAGTTAAATGGACAATCAATTCAAAAAATTATTACTTATTATTATTGCTTGTAGTTTCCTTGTTGGTTTCGGAGCTTTGTTTAAAATTATGGAATGGCCAGGAGCAACACTTATTTTTAACGTTGGAGTAGTGTTAGAGGTTATTTTTGGTGCTACGATTATGGTTTATTTACTGAAAAATAAAAACAAATAACTATGGAAAATCTATCAAAAATTAGCCTTTTAATAGTAGCAGTTTTACACCTATATTTTTTATGGTTAGAAATGTTTGTTTGGACTACAACGGGTAAAAAAGTATTCAAAACGTTACCAGAACATTTATTCGAACCAACCAAAACATTAGCAGCTAATCAAGGTTTATACAACGGATTTTTAGCAGCAGGATTAATTTGGTCTTTATTTATTTCCGATGCAATTTGGAGTAAAAACATCGCTTTCTTCTTTTTAGGTTGTGTTTTAGTTGCGGCTTTGTACGGTTGGTATTCTGTTTCTAAAAAGATATTTTTCGTACAAGGAATTCCTGCGATTGTTGGAATTGTGTTGGTGTTTTTGAGATAAGAGCTAAGTAGAAAGAGCCAAGTAAAAAGTTAAAAGAGCCAAGTAAAAATAATCAAGTAAAAAACGAAAGGCAAAAATTGATTTCAATCAACTTTTGCCTTTTTTATATATTTAGTTCAATTCAAACTGAATCAACTTGGCTTTTTTTACTTTTACTTTTTTAATTTATTTACGCTTCTACTTGAAAACTTTTCAAAAAGTGAATCGATTTTTCAATGTCGTAATGTAAAATTCTATCTTCTGTTACTAAAGGAACATCTTCTCTGTAAGTTTTAATGAACATTTCAATGAAGTCGCTAGATTTTAAAGGTCTTCTGAATTCAATAGCTTGTGAAGCGTTGAACAATTCAATCGCTAAAATTCGCTCTAAATTCTCTACTATTTTTAAAGTTTTTGTAGCTGCATTCGCACCCATACTCACGTGATCTTCTTGTCCGTTACTCGAAACAATACTATCAATACTTGCAGGTGTAGCTAATTGTTTATTCTGACTAGCAATACTCGCCGCTGTATATTGTGGAATCATAAATCCAGAATTTAATCCCGGATTGCTTACTAAAAACGCAGGTAATTCTCTTAAACCAGAAATCAATTGATAGGTTCTTCTTTCTGAAATACTTCCTAATTCTGATAACGCAATTCCTAAATAATCTAAAGCCATCGCTAAAGGTTGTCCATGGAAATTTCCACCAGAAATAATTTCATCTTCACCCACAAAAATATTCGGATTATCTGTAACCGAATTAATTTCTGTAGTAAATACTTTTTTTACGTGATCAATTACATCTTTACTCGCACCATGAACTTGTGGAATACATCTGAAAGAATACGGATCTTGAACGTGTTTCTTAGGCTGTGCGATAATTTCACTATCTTCTAACAACTCTAACATATGTTGCGCCGTAGATAATTGTCCTTTGTGTGGACGAACTAAATGAATTAACTCATTGAATGGTTCTTTTCTTCCATCAAAACCTTCAAGTGAAACGGCTGCAACAATATTGGCCAATTGCGATAATTTATCGGCTTGAATCAAATTATAAACCCCATAAGCACTCATAAATTGCGTACCATTTAATAAAGCTAAACCTTCTTTTGATTTTAAAGTAATTGGTGCTAAGTTTAATTTTGCTAATACTTTG
>MGWJ01000117.1 GCA_001800945.1 Flavobacteria bacterium RIFCSPLOWO2_12_FULL_31_7 | reverse complement strand
TTTGGTTTTATAATTTCCAGCTACATCAACATCTGGAACTTGTATTTTTGAGGCTAAATCTTTGTAGAATTTGGTAATTCCTCCAACGGGTTCAGCATGTTTTTCAGGAGCAGTAATATTGATTTTAGGTGACTTTTCAGAAGCACTAGGTTTTTCTTCTTTTGATGGAATAGTATCTTGACCAAAACCAATTGTAAAACTTAGAAATAAAATTGTTGTAAAAATAGATTTCATGTGCTTGACTTTTTAAAAGAATTTAAGTTTCAATATTAATTCTTTTTGGGTTGAGAATTATCAGCAGGTGTAATTTGAATCGAAATTGGTAAAGTAAAATATTGTTTTACATTTCGTTCATTATAAATCCCTGGTTTCCATTTATCTGAACTACTGATTACTCTGATAGCTTCGTTACCTAATCCTAAATTATCAGGAGTTTCTTTAACAATCTGAATATCTCTTAATGAACCATCATCCCATACCACAAACTTGGCAACAACTGTACCAATTGTAGTTTGATACACGGAAGGCAATTTGAAATTCGCCCCGATATATTGTCTAAAAGCATGCATTCCTCCTGGTGGTTGTGCAGAAACATCAACGCTCATAAAAATTTGATTATATTCTGTTTTACTGTCAACTTCAGTTGAATTTTCATGTTCCGAAGTAGCATCTTCTTTTTTGATTTCTTGTTTTACAATTTCTGTGTTTGGTTTGGCATCTTCATCCGAAGCTTGAATTTGGATTGCGATTGGCATCGTATAAAATTGCTTTACAACTTTTCCATTAACCATACCTGGAGTCCATTTTTCAGATTCTTTTAAAAGTCTAACATATTCTTTACCTAAACCTAATCCACGAGGCTCTTCTTTAATAATCATAATGTCTCTAATTGAACCATCATCCCAAACCACAAATTTAGCAACAATAGTACAATTTGTAGTTTCATCAACCTCTGGTAATTTAAAAGATTTAGAAATATATTTTCTATAAGCATCCATTCCACCGGGCGGGGAAGCTGGTACTTCTACAGCTGTAAAAATTGGGGAATAATCTGATACTTCTTTTGGAGGAGTAACTTCTGCATCACCTTTAATATTATTTTTTTCTTTGTTGGCATCAACTTTAACAGGTGAAACAACAGGCTTGTTGTGAGAAACTTTTTTCTCAACAGTTTTAGTCTGCCCAAAACCAAGTACAAAACTTAAAAATAAAATTAGTGTGACTCTATTTTTCATGTTACTCTTCTTCTTTTTTAATTAATCTGTAAAATCTGAAACTTGCATATAACACTAATAAACCTGAAAATATTCTTCTTCTAGTCATAGAAACCTCTAGAGGAAACTCTTCCCAGAAGGCAACCAAATAGGCTAAAAACAAATAAAAACAAAATATTAAAAGTCCTAAAATAAACAGAAATCGCTGTTTGGGCGATTTCTGTTTTAAATTATTTAACCAATTCATATTATTCTGAAGCAGTAATTTGAATTGAAATAGGTAAAGTGTAGTATTGTTTTACACTTCTTCCGTTAACGATACCAGGTGTCCATTTAGGAGACTTTAATAAAATTCTAGTTGCTTCCTTTCCTAAACCTAAACCGGCAGGACTTTCTTTCAAAATTTTAATATCACTAATTGAACCATCTTCTGAAACGACAAACTTAGCAATAACATTACCAGTTGTAGTTTCTTCTACTTCAGGTAAGCGAAATGTACTTGCAATTTGCTTTCTAAAAGCTTGCATACCACCTGGAGGCGAAGCTGAAACTTGCACAGAGGTAAAAATTTGATTATAATCTGTATCATCTCCTTTTTGGTCTTCTTGTGCTTGTTCTCCTTCTTTTTGTTTTTGGGCAGTTGCATCACCCTTTACATCATCAGAACCTGTTTTTACATTTTTAAATTCATCTGTTGGAGGAATCTCTTTATCTGTAGTTTTTTTTGCAACTACTACTGGAGGAACGTTTTTCACAATGTCTACCACAGATTTCACCTTTTCGATAGGAATTTCTTTTTTGATTTCCTCAAGAATTTTCTTTTCTTCTTTTTTAAGTGGTGTATTTACTTTTTTAAGTTCCACTTTGGTAATTTTCTCTTCTACTTTCTCTTTACTTTTCATAGTAAAGTATAGAGCAACAACCATTCCGATGAAAAATATTGAAGATAAAATTAAAGCTACTACTGTTCTTTTAGAACTGTTAGTTCTTAATTCGTATGCACCATAACTTTTATTACGTCCTTCGAATATATTATCTATTAAGCTAGCTTCGCTAAGATTTGCGTTTGCACTCATTTTTGTATATTTAAAGTTAGGTTATTTTATCTTTTTATCTTCAAGCATTTTGATATCGCCTGGAGTTACATCTACTATAGAATAGGAACGTGGCTTTATAATTGCCATTTCATCTAATATATCAACAACGTTTTTATAATTTGCCGATTTACTTGCCTTTATAAGAACGGTTAATCCTTCTTTATTTGGATCATCAACATGCTCTAACACATATTTATTGTGTGCTAAAATTGCTTTTCTGATTCCTTTTCCACCATAATTTTCCAATTTTGGCTTTCCGTTAATTTCAGCATCAACATAAGGAGCATCTGTTAATCCAATATAATAAACCAACTTATCATTTTTACCCAAAACAACCGTCAGTGTTCTCCAAGCTGGAGCCTCTGGTGGAACATCATTTGGATTTGGTTTATCCGTATCTGGTAAAGATAAATCCATTGATTGTGGCTTGGATAATGTGGTTGTTAGGATAAAGAAAGTAATCAATAAGAAAGCTAAATCCACCATCGCAGTTAAGTCAACTCCTGGGTTTGATTTTTTACTTCTTACTTTACCGCCTTTACCGCCACCGCCACCGGTATTTAATTCTGCCATGTTATATTTTTATTTTAATTAAAAATCTTCACTTCTTAATGAAGTTACTAAATAAAAATTATTCACGTTTTGTTTTTGAAGAATATCAAATACTCTTTTTACAACTGGATATTTTTCTTTAGAACCACCTTTTATAGCAACTTCAATTTCTTTTAATTTTTCTACACCTCTACCTTGTTGTTCCAAGATAACCGCTTCACTTGCATAAAAAACCCAGTCAGACAATTCATTTTCAGAAATATCTCCTTTATAAGGAATACCTTCTTGAATTCCTGGTTTGTTTCTTTTACCATTTTCAAGTGCTAGTAAAGACTTTAATTGATCCAATGGAACTCCGAATGACTCTAATAAAGAAAAATCTTTAATTTCTTTTGGCGTAAAAGCTATATTGTATTTTAATGACATAGCCTCTAAAGCCGCAATTCTAGTTTCTCTATCAGACATTCCTAAATATACAGCACTATCACCAATAGTAATAGTCAATAAGTTTCTTTCTGGCAATTTAGCTTTAACGGTTGACGCAGGCGTATCTACTGGCTTAGGCTCAGGTACTTTTGCTGTTGCTGTCATAATAAAAAAGGACAATAACAAAAACGCAACGTCACACATGGCCGTCATGTCGATTCTTGTGCTTTTTTTAGATGTTTTTATATTTGCCATTTTACTTTATTTTAACTTTATAATTTATTTTTATGAAATCTTAGTTTCCTCCTTTAGCTCTTTTGTAAGCTTGAGAAATTGCGAAACCAGCTTCGTCAATAAAATAAGTTAAAGTATCAATTTTAGAAGTAAAATAGTTGTAAGCGATAACTGCTAACGTAGAAGTTGAGATACCAGTTGCAGTATTAATTAACGCTTCAGAAATACCATTTGCTAATTCTGCTTGGTCTGGAGTACCTTCTGCTAATCCAGCGAATGCTTTAATCATACCAGATACTGTTCCTAATAATCCTAATAATGTACCAATAGATACTAAAGTAGAAATAATAGTTAAGTGTTTTTCTAACATTGGCATTTCTAATGAAGTTGCTTGTTCTACTTCTTTAGTAATGTTTTCAGTTGCAGTATCAACATCTAAACCGTCTTTTTTAACTTGCTCTGATTTTAATAAACCTGCTTTAATTACATTAGCAACAGAACCTTCTTGTGTATCACATGCTGTAATTGCTCCTTGAACATCTCCACTTTTAATTTGAGACAATACTCCTTTTACGAAGTTATCTAAATTTCCATTACCAGCTGCTTTTTTCAAAACGATGAATCTTTCTACAGAGAAAACAATTGTCATTAACAATAATCCCATTAACACAGGAACGATGTATCCTCCTTTGTAAACCATACCTAAGTAATTTCCTGGTAACGGTTGTCCAGCTGGATCATTTTTAACGAAGTTTGCTGGCGCACCCATAACAAAACTCCATAATAAAGCTCCAATAACTATACAAATTACAATAGTTAAAGCTGCAAAAACACTACTTCCTTTGCTTCCTTTGTTCTCTACAGAAACGTTTAAATCCTGTTCCATTTTCTAAAATTTTTAAGTTTGAATTGATTAATTATTTGATTTCAATTTTATTTTGATAGTCGCAAATTTATGCGAATTAGGTTTTAAAAAAAAACTAATTTAATAAAAATTGCATTTCAAGTTTGAAATTATGCAACAATCGTACCAAAAAACTAGTATATCGAAATTATATTTAAAATTATTTGTATTTAGCTATTAATTATTCAATAAAAAAAGATTATTTTAATAATTTGAAATGTTAAGAAAATGTAAAGTCTCTTAAAATTGGTTTTTGTTACATAAAATTTCCATGTTTTTAAAAAAAAATCCATCTTTGTATTAACAAAAACTCATCAAAATGTCAAAAGAAAACTTTATTTCTGCTTTACAATCTGGTTATACTTCAAAAGGTGATTCCATTACTCTTGGCGCTGGAATGTTTGAAGGCGAAACCATTGCGGAAACTCCCGTGAATATTCCTTTAAAAACATTAAACCGCCATGGATTAATTGCCGGTGCTACTGGAACAGGAAAAACAAAAACGATTCAAGTATTATCTGAGCAGTTGGCAGCAAAAGGGATTCCAGTTTTAATGATGGATATTAAAGGAGATTTTTCTGGTGTAGCCCAACCTGGAGAAGAAAAAAGTTTCATTACAGAACGTCATGCTAAACTAAATATTCCTTTCGCACCTAAAGGTTTTTCTACCGAATTGCTAACCCTTTCGGAACAAAATGGTGTGCGACTTCGAGCTACTGTTTCGGAATTTGGTCCGGTTTTGTTTTCTCGAATTTTAGATTTGAATGATACTCAAGCTGGTGTTATTTCGGTAATTTTTAAATATTGTGACGATAACAAAATGCCTTTGTTAGATTTAAAGGATATTAAAAAGGTAATGAATTATATTACTGAAGAAGGAAAAGAAGAAATTTCAGAATCGTACGGAAAAATTTCAACTGCAACAACAGGAACCATTCTTAGAAAAATCATCGAATTAGAACAGCAAGGTGCCGATATCTTTTTTGGTGAAAAATCTTTTGAAATTGAAGACTTGATGCGAATTGATGAAAACGGATTCGGATACATTAATATAGTACGATTAAACGATATTCAGGATAAACCAAAGTTATTTTCAACTTTCATGTTGAATTTATTAGCTGAGATTTATAACCAAATGCCAGAAAAAGGCGATGTAGAACAACCAGAATTAGTCATTTTTATTGACGAAGCACACCTTATATTTAATGAAGCTAGTAAAACTTTATTAGATCAGATTGAAACTATAATAAAATTAATTCGTTCCAAAGGAATTGGTGTGTATTTCATCACACAAAACCCAATGGACATTCCGAAAGGCGTTTTAGCACAATTAGGTTTAAAAATACAACATGCATTGCGTGCTTTCACTGCTAATGATAGACAAGCCATCAATCAAACTGCAGATAATTATCCCACTTCTGAATTTTACAAAACAGAAGAATTATTAACTTCTTTAGGAATTGGTGAAGCATTAGTTACTGCCTTGAACGAAAAAGGAATTCCAACCCCATTAGCAGCAACCATGATGCGAACACCTGAAAGCAGAATGGACATTTTAACCCAAAGTGAAATTGACACGATTAATTCGAAATCGAAATTAGTTAAAAAATATGCAGAAGAAATTGACCGTGAAAGTGCTTATGAAATTTTAACTAAAAAAATTGAAGAAATTTCATCCGAAACTGCCGAAGCGGAAGAAGAAAAACAAGAAAGCAAAGAACCTAGTACCGCATCAGTAATTGGAAAATCTGTAGTCAAAGTAGTAACTAGCGCTAGTTTTATTCGTGGTGCATTTAGTGTATTGATGCGTGTTTTAAAAGGAAAATAATAGATTTATGAAAAAATACATCATTCAAAAAGCCCCTTTTGTAGTCCCTACAACTGATGGAAAGCTAATAGAAGAACATCATGGAAAAGTTGCCACACAAAACAACGACATTTCCATAGCACATATGATTGCACCACCAAACTGGAGCGAGCCTTTTCAAACACCTGAATTTGAAGAATACACATATATTATTCGCGGCAAAAAACAATTTATTAT
>MGWJ01000116.1 GCA_001800945.1 Flavobacteria bacterium RIFCSPLOWO2_12_FULL_31_7 | reverse complement strand
ATTTAATATTAGAAATGACCGACCAATTATCGGACAGTTTGGAGTAAATCGTGAAGGAAGTGGTGACATGTACACAAAAGGTGCACTTCTATTGAATACCATTCGTCATATTATAAATGACGATACTAAATGGTGGAAATTATTATATAATTATTCTGAAACCTATAAAAAGCAAATCATTGATACCAAAACAGTAATCGATTACTTTAATACAGAAAGCGGTATTGATTTAACTTCTGTTTTTGAGCAATATTTAACCACAACAAAAATTCCAAAATTAGTATTATCAAAAACAGGAAATAAATTGAGTTATGAATGGCAAAATGTAAATTCTAATTTTAAAATGCCTGTTGATATTGTGGTGAACGATAAAACGATTCGCTTACACCCTACTTCTACTAAACAAGAAACTAAAATAGATAAGAAAATTGAATTAGAAAAAATTCAAGTTCAAAGCAATAAGTTCTTTATTAAAGTAGAAAAAAAATAAAAAAACAACACGTAATCAATTAATTTTTAGTAACTTAGATTGTAATTTTAATTTTTTCATCTATGGCTACTACTATTAAACATTTGAACAAATGGGCAAACGCACACACGTCTTACCCATTAGATTTTGTCAGAATTGCGTTAGGAGTATTTTTATTTTTTAAAGGTGCTACTTTTATTACGAATAAGCAGTATTTAAGCGAAATTTTAAGTTCGTTTAGAGGCTATGGAAGCGAAATGATGATTATTCATTACGTAGCAATGGCTCACATGATTGGCGGATTTATGATTATACTTGGCTTCTTTACCAGATGGTCCGTTTGGTTTCAATTGCCAATTGTTTTATGTGCTTTATTAATAAATTTTTTCGGAGAGTTTGATCTTTCCAACTTTATACAATCAAGTGTTGCCCTTTTATTATGTGTCTTTTTCTCCTTTTATGGAAGTGGAAAACATTCGTTAGATTACAGTTTTAAAATGGAACATTAAAAAATTAACGAAAAGTTTGCATGTTTAATAATTAATTAATAAATTTACTACTCTTTTCGAAAACAACTTAACTAATAATTAGTTATAAAGTAATTATTTAGTGTCATACTGGAAAAAAATCTACAAAAGAAGAATTTAATTACAAACAAGATTTTTTATTAGTGTGACACTTTTTTTATGCCCATTTCTCAAGGGTTTTCTTTCTATTAATTTTATTCGTTTCTGTTTCTACAAATTCATCTACAAATATGATTTCCTTTGGTATTTGATATTTTGATAAGCGAGAAAATATTATCGTATCCAATTCAAAAGACTTTCCTTCTATCACTAAAATTACCTTTTCACCTAATTTCTCATCAGGTTTACTCGCAATAAAAAATCGGACTGTGATATATTTGGCTAACTTGTCTTCTATTTCTTCTGGAAAAATTTTCACACCACCAGAATTAATTACATTGTCAATTCGACCTTTTAAAATAAATTGAGCTGGATTTAAAATCTCAACAATATCATTCGTAATAATTTTATCAGTGGTTAATTCTGAAGCTTCAATCACCAAGCAATTTCTATTATCTTTTGAAATCAATACATTCGGCAAAACAGTAAATTCCTTCTCTCCTATTGATTTTATAGCAATATGCGAAATGGTTTCTGTCATACCATAAGATTCATAAGCCCGACAATTGGTTTTCAATATACTTTCAGCCAATTGAAAACTAACTTTTGTGCCGCCGATTAATAAAGTGGAAACTAAATGAAGTTTGTCCAAAGAATTCGCTACTTGCATCGGAACCATTGCTACGAAATTATATTTTTTACTTTCCAAAGGCGCACTATTCGGTTCTACAACATCTAAATGCAATCCTAAAGTCATTGCACGAACTAACATCATTTTCCCAGCTATATAATCAGCAGACAAACATAATAATGCGGAAGTAGTAGGCTGTAAATTAAAAAAAGTTCCCGTAGCTTTCGCTGAAGCAATCATGGCAGATTTATCTAATAAAATTTGTTTAGGTTTACCTGTTGAACCAGAAGTTTGCACAAAAACAAATGATTCATTATTAAGCCATTCTAAAAGAAATTTACCGATTTTTTTTTCAAATAATTGTCCGTTTTCTTTTAAATATAAAGCTTCTGCTAATAGTTCTAGATAGGAAAAACTTCTTCCGTTTAATTTAAAATCGGGATGAATAAACTGATTCATGTTACTTTTCTACAATTTCAAATTCATTAATCTCTAACGGTTTTATACTTCCAAAAAGTTTTTCTTTCCAATTACTCCATTTGTATTTTATAGCGAAAATATAAAGCAAAATGGGAAAAATTATTAAAATCGGAATGAAAATTTGAAGGCTAGCATTAGGTTCTGAAACATCTTTTAAAATAGAATTTGTTTGAAAAGCCGACCAATCAGAAGTGATTAACAAAGCTCCAACTAAATTATTTGCCGCATGAAATCCTAAAGCCAATTCTAAACCTTCATCCATTAATGTTAAAATCCCTAAAAACAAGCCTGTTCCTATGTAATAGAACATAATTATCAATCCTAATTTCTCCACTTCTGGGTTGGCAATATGCATGATTCCGAATAAAAAAGATGTCACCATTAAAGGAATCCATCTTGTTTTTGTAGCCAAACCTAAACCTTGCAACATATGTGCACGAAATAAATATTCCTCAAAACTAGTTTGTAATGGAATAAAAAGTAACGCTAAAACTACAAAAACAGCAAATTCTTTTGGTTTAAAATTAAGTACGAAATCTTCTGGTGAAGCATAATAACTCACCACAGTAGTAAAAATGGTAATCAAACTCCAAAGTCCAAAAGAGAAAAACACGCGACTCCAATCTATTTTTGGTCGAGAAGTGGTTAATATTCGAATGGAATTATTTTGAATAAATTTATTGTAGAATAAAACAATAAGTAACATTAAAGAAAGCGGACCAACTAAAGCCACAAAAGTTCCGTTTACACCAATCTTTTCAATCATAATTTTCATCATGGCAGCGGTATCCACATTTTCAGTAGAAATATAGTTATACACCATTAAACCTAAAAAAAGAACTGGAATTACTAAATAAGTCCACAAATTAATCTTGAATTTTTGCAATTGTTCTATATACATTTTATATTTTTTTAAAGTCCACTAAAATACAATTATTACCTTTGCAAAAAAAATATTTTATGATTACCATTTACCACAATAATCGCTGTTCTAAATCGAGAGAAGGAGTTTGTTTTTTAGAAAACTTAAAACAACCTTTTGAAGTGATCAATTATTTAGACCAAGTTCCAACGTATAACGAATTAGAAGCAATTATAAAAAAACTGAATATCAAACCGATTGAATTGATTCGAATTAAGGAAAAAGATTGGACAGAAAATTTCAAAGGCAAAACCTTAACAGATAAAGAAATTATTGAAGCGATGATTCAATTCCCAAAATTGATTGAAAGACCTATTGTAATAAATGGAGAAAAAGCTGTAGTTGCCAGACCAACAGCATTAATTAATGAAATACTTTAGTTATTTCTTTTCTTCAAGTTTCACATTTACATAATCAACAAATAAACCGACAATAAGTATCATTGACGCTAGTAATAATGTTTTCATTTTATAAGTAGAAAAGAATAATCCAGCTAAAATCCCACCAATAAAAAAAGTGGTTATGATTGTTATTCGTAACTTAATGGAGGAAAATAATTGAGTACGTTGCTCGTCTGATTTATAAAAGAAAAGCTGAGATATTTCAATTCCTAAATCAGTAAATAAACCCGTTAAATGCGTAGTTCTCACAACTGAATTTGAAATTGTTGTTACTAAAGAATTTTGCAAGCCCATCGCAAATAACATCGCACAAGCTATCAAATTAGAATTAGCAACAATAAAATTGAAAGGCAATAATGCAATACTCATTAAAAGTAATGCTTCAATTAATACAGGAATAATAAATATATTTTTATCGGTAACTTTTTGGGTAATTTCAATGATAAAATTGGAAAAAAATGCACCAAATAAAAAGAAAAATATATAAATAAAATAAAAAAGTGCTTGATGAAAATGGAAAGAAAAGGCTTCTTCAACCATAAAAGCGAAGTGTCCAGTAACATTTGTAGTTAATTTTTGTACCGCCAAAAATCCAACAACATTAACAATTCCGGCAACAAAAGACAATAAAGAAGCGATTCCAATATTATGCTTCAAATTTCTGCTTTTCCCTTTGTGTCTAAACATTAGTACTTCTTCTTTTAGTTGAGAATATTTTTTTCTTGATTAAAGGTAAGATATAATTTTCAAAAAGTTGTAAAGAAAAATAATTCCTTTCTAAATTACCAAATATTTTACCCTTTTACTAACATTTTAGGCTTTAAGAAATTCTTAAAATCATTTAACATAGTTTTAATAATAAATTGCTAGGCCTAACAGTACATTTGTGCTGTAAAATGTTATACACTATGTTATTAAAAAAATCTATTCTATTTTTAACTTTATTATTAGTTAGCACAACTGCTTTTTCGCAAGCATCTTTAAAAAAAGTAAATTTATCTGGTAAAATTATCGATAAAGAATCTTCAATTCCTGTAGAATTTGCTGTAATTACCATTTCAAAATCAGATACCAAAAAAGTGGTTAATGGAGGAACAGCTGATGCCAATGGAAATTTTAATATCGAATTAAACAATGGAAATTATGACATCAAGTTTGAATTTCCAGGATATAAAACTCAAGAAAAATTAGATCAAAATATTTCGGTAGACACTAATTTAGGTAATATTTTACTAGAAGCTGAATCAAATCAAATTGAAACCGTTGTCATTCGTAGTGAAAAAACAACAGTAGACATTAAATTAGACAAAAAAGTTTACAATATTGGTCAGGATTTAATGGTAAAAGGTGGAACTGTGAGTGATGTTTTAGGAAACATTCCAAGTGTTAATGTAGATGCAGAAGGCGCTATAAGTTTAAGAGGAAATGAAAATGTAAAAGTTTTGATTGATGGAAAACCTTCTAATGCTATAAGTGTAAATGATGCCTTAAAAATGTTACCTGCTGATGCGGTAGATAAAGTGGAAGTTATTACAAATCCTTCTGCACGTTATGATGCTGAAGGTGGAGCTGGAATCTTAAACATTATCTTGAAAAAAGGAAAAACTAATGGGTTGAATGGAACCGTAATGGCCAATGCTGGAACACCAGATAATAATGGTTTAAATGGTACATTAAATTATAAAACAAACCAGTTTAATTTATTTACAACTCAAGGATACAGTCAAAGAAGTAACCCAGGATATTCTGAAGTAAAAACAAGATATTTAAATGCCGACAATTCTACTAATAGTTACATTGATGAGAATAGACAAAACTCAAGAATGAATAAAGGTTATAATGGAGGATTTGGATTTGATTGGTTCTTAGATAAATCTACAACTTGGACAAATAGCGTAAACTTCAGAAAAAACTCAGGTGATAATGAAGAAGATGTAAATTTTAATAACTACGATAATAATAGAAACTTTACATTTTACAGAAATCGTTTGAATCAAGAAGATCAAAAAGAAGAAAACATAGAGTTCAATACTAACTTAGTTAAAAACTTCAAAAGTAAAGGACACAAATTAACTATTGATGGATCGTTTTCAGATAGTAAAAACTATAATAATTCAACAATTTTTGACAACTCTACGTTAAGTCCAACCACTAGTACCGACTTAACTAAAAACAACCAAAATCAAAATAGAAATTTAATTCAAGCAGATTACGTTTTACCAATTGGTGACAAATATCAATTTGAAGCTGGATACCGTGGAAACTTTGTAGATATGAGTACCGATTATGCTGTGTTAAATGATGGTGTAATTAATTACGCCTTTACGAATGTATTAGAATATAAAGAAAAAGTAAATGCATTTTACTCTCAATTCGGAATGAAATTTAACAAATTAAGTATGTTATATGGTTTACGTTTTGAAGATTCTGATATCGATGTAAATCAAATTACAAGCTCAATTTATAAGAATAAAAAGTACAACAACTTTTTCCCAAGTGCATTTTTTACTTATGAGTTAACTGACAATTCTAATTTATCGTTAAATTATAGTAAGAGAATTAACAGACCAAGAGGCCGACAATTAAACCCTTTTAGCACCTATTCAAGTAATATTAACATCTTCAAAGGAAATCCTGATTTAAATCCAACTTTAACTGATGCGGTTGATTTAGGTTTTTTAACTAAATTAGGTAAATTCACACTAAGTACTTCAGCATATTACAATTACACCAAAGATTCTTTTCAAATGGTTCGTTATGTAGAAGGTTTAAATCCTGATGGTGTGCCAATTACAACTTCTAGTTTTGTGAATATTGGAGAAGAAAATAGAACTGGTTTTGAATTTACATTAAATTATACACCTTACAAATGGTGGAAAGTAAACAGTAACTTCAATTTATTTAGAGTACAAACAAAAGGTGATTTTAATTATTCTTATTTCGATGCTTCAAATAATTTAATTCAAAAATCTCAAAATTTTGACAATACAGCTTCTAGTTGGTTTGCCAGAATCAACTCAAAAATTACATTACCATCTAAAATTGATTGGCAAACAAATGTGACATACAACGGCCCACAAAATAATGCACAAGGTCAAGTAAAAGGGATGTTTGGAATGAACTTAGGATTTAGTAAAGATGTACTTAAAGACAAAGCTACAATAGCTTTAAACGTAAATGATGTATTCAATTCAAGAATTAGAAGATCAGAAACTTATATTCCAGGTCAAATTGATTCTGACTCTGAAATGCAATGGAGAAAAAGACAAATTACCCTATCATTCACCTACCGATTTAATAAATTAAAAACTGATAAAGATTCTAAACCAAAAACTCAAGAACAAGAAAATGGTGGTGAATTTTAATAAATTTTAAACAAGAACTCCTTCTTTACAGAGGGAGTTTTTTTACAGGCACAAAAAAATCCCGATTCGAAAGAATCGGGATTTTTTATTAACTAAAGAAAATTACTTTTCTTGTTCAGCTAATTTTTTTGCTTTCTTTTCTTTATATAATTCTATTAAAGATCCGCCAATCCAATATTGAACAAATCCTACTAAGAAAAACATCAACCAAAAACCTATAGTTAAAATGGTTAAGAAAAGTAAAAAGCCTAAATACTGTTGAAATTCAAACATGTTTTCCGGAATTTTATTTGTGAATTCTGTCCAAAGATAAATCATAAATTTATTTTTAACAAATAATATATATTTTTTAAATGAATTTATTTGCAGCTTTTAAAAAACATTATCTATTTTTATAAAATAAATAGTTTTACTATTACGTTAACAACAATAGAACTTCAAATTTTATTAGCATGAAAAATCGATTTATTTTACATTTAGCACTTATTTTAAGTATTTCTGTAGCTTTTTCACAAGAACATTTTTCGGGGATAACAACTTCTAGCAGAGGTGGGTTATTAAATGGATATTACAATCCTGCCGAATTGTCAAACATGAACATGAAATTTGATGTTAACTTATTTAATACAAGCATTAACTTTTCTAATAATAAATTAACATTCAATGATTTATTAGATAGTGAAAATTTAGAAAACAAATTTTTTAGTGGAACAGAAGCGGCAAATGTTAGATTAGATGCTTTAATTTTAGGTCCTGGTGTTGCCTTCAAAAATGGAAACTGGACATACGCAGTCAGTACCTTAGCAAATATAAAAGCAAACATTATTAATGTTGACACACAATTAGGAGATGCAATTCAGAATGGTTCGCTTAGTAATTTTATTTCTCAAACCACAATTTCATCAATTGATAACCAAAGAATAAATGCGGCAACTTGGGGAGAAATTGACTTATCAATATCAAGAAAACTGATAGACATTGCAAGACATCAAATCAATGCAGGCGCTACAATTAAATTATTATTTCCAAGTGCGTATGCTAATTTTTCAGCTTCAAACTTACAAGGAACTATCCGAAATAATCTTGGAGATATTGAATTAGCAAATGCTTCTGCTCAAATCAATTTGGCTTATTCTGGATTTCTGGGTAATGATTTTAATAACACATCTAACTATGCAAACTTCTTTAAACAAGGAATTAATGGAGTTGCTTTTGATATTGGAGGAACTTACCGTTTTAAAGAGGCCAATTCTAATAAATATATAGTTTCTGCAGGTTTAGCTGTAAAAAATATTGGAGGAATGTCGTATAAAGACGATTCAAATACTTCTATAGATTATAATTTAAATGTAGGCAACTTCCCTACTCTAGATTTAAATCAATTTGAATCAGCAAGTAGTTTATCAGAAATAGAAGAAATTTTATCACAACCACAAAATGCACAATTTTTTCAAAAAACGAAAACATCAGCATCATTTAAAGTAAAACTTCCAACTACAATAAATGCTTACGCCGATTTCAAATTAACTTCAAAATTTTATGCAACTGCAACAATAAACCAAAAAGTAACTGATGATTCTGAAAGTGATGTAACAACAACTCAAAACACCTATTCCATAATTCCAAGATTTGTATATCGTCAACTTGAAATATTTGCACCTCAAGCATCTAATGAAATTTCAGGTTTTACAAGTGGTCTTGGATTTAAAATTTATGGGTTTTACATCGGTTCTAGTTCAATTGTAACTGCAGCATTAAATAATTCTAAGCAAGCAGACATATATTTAGGATTAAGATTTGGTATTTAATTTTAATAACCTAAATTTGAATTTAACTTTTATTAGATTATGACTTCAAATTTCGAGAATAAATTCAATCAAAACCACACACCAGAAATTGGTAAAATCATTGATGATAGTTTCGCTACTTTTAAAAAAAGTATCTGGATTACAGGTGTTGGAATCCTATTATTGCTTTTAGTAGTCATG
>MGWJ01000115.1 GCA_001800945.1 Flavobacteria bacterium RIFCSPLOWO2_12_FULL_31_7 | reverse complement strand
TCTTTCGTTCGCTCCGTATTTATTTTTTAAAGCTTTCGCACAAATTTTACGTGCAACTCTACCTATAACCGCATATTCTGGGTCAATTCCGTTAGAGAAGAAGAACGATAAGTTTGGTCCGAAATCGTTGATATTCATACCACGACTTAAGTAATATTCCACGTAAGTGAAACCATTTGCTAACGTGAAAGCCAACTGTGTAATTGGATTCGCTCCTGCTTCCGCGATATGATATCCAGAAATAGAAACTGAATAGAAATTACGAACGTTTTCTTTAATGAAATATTCTTGCACGTCTCCCATTAAACGTAAGGCAAATTCTGTAGAGAAAATACAAGTATTTTGCGCTTGATCTTCTTTTAAAATATCAGCTTGGACTGTTCCACGAACTTGAGCTAAAGTCTTAATTTTAATATCTGTATAAACATCCAAAGGTAAAACTTGGTCACCTGTAACACCTAAAAGCATTAAACCTAAACCGTTATTTCCTTCTGGTAATTCACCTTGATAAGAAGGGCGAGCAACACCTTTTTTCTTATAAATATCGTTGATTTTCGCTTCCACTTCTTTTTGAAGACCATTTTCAACGATGTATTTTTCACAGTTTTGATCAATTGCCGCATTCATGAAGAATCCTAACAACATTGGCGCTGGTCCGTTAATTGTCATCGAAACAGAAGTCGCAGGATGACTTAAATCGAAACCAGAATATAATTTTTTCGCGTCATCTAAACAACAAATCGAAACTCCTGCATTACCAATTTTCCCATAAATATCAGGACGAATATGTGGGTCATTTCCATAAAGTGTTACCGAGTCAAACGCTGTTGATAAACGTTTTGCTGGTAATCCAGCACTTACATAATGGAAACGTTTGTTGGTTCTTTCTGGTCCACCTTCACCAGCAAACATTCTACTTGGATCTTCGCCTTCACGTTTAAATGGATATAATCCAGATGCGAATGGGAATTCTCCAGGAACATTTTCTTGTAAATTCCATTTTAAAATATCGCCCCAAGCTTGGTATTTTGGTAACGCTACTTTCGGAATTTGAGAATGTGAAAGTGATTCTGTATGAGTAGCAATTTTAATTTCTTTATCACGAACTTTAAAACTGTAAATTGGATTTTTGTATTTATTAACTTTTTCATCCCAAGTTAAAATGATTTCCCAATTGTATGGATCCAAATTCATTTTTACACGGTCGAATTCAGCAACTAATAATTTTACAAATTGCTCCTCGACTCCGCTCGGAGTGACAACGTCTAAACTAGCTTTTGTTAAAGTTGGAACTTTTCCTGTAACCGATTCCACAGTTTTAAAAATTCCATATAACTTTTGAGCCACTTCAACTTGAGTTAAAGCTGTTTCATCATATTTTCTATTATTTTCTGCAATTTCAGATAAATAACGTGTTCTATGTGGTGGAATTACGAAGATTTTCTCGCTCATTTCACGAGTAATTTCGAAAGTAGATTTTAAGTCCGAATTCGTCTTCTCTACAATCTTATCCATGATAGATTTGTATAACGTATTCATTCCAGGATCGTTAAACTGTGAAGCAATTGTTCCGAAAACTGGCATTTCATCTGGATTCACATCCCATAAATTATGATTGCGTTGGTATTGTTTTTTCACATCACGAATCGCATCTAAAGCGCCACGTTTATCGAACTTATTTAAAGCCACTAAATCAGCGAAATCTAACATGTCGATTTTTTCTAACTGCGTAGCCGCTCCGAATTCTGGCGTCATTACATATAACGACACATCAGAATGATCCATAATTTCTGTATCCGATTGTCCGATTCCAGAAGTTTCTAAAATGATAATATCGTAATTGGCAGCTTTCACCACTTCAATCGCATCAGCTACATATTTTGATAACGCTAAGTTCGATTGACGAGTGGCTAACGAACGCATAAAAACTCTAGAGTTATTAATGGCATTCATTCGAATTCTATCTCCAAGTAAAGCTCCACCTGTTTTTCTTTTAGATGGATCCACAGAAATTAATCCGATAGTTTTTTCAGGGAAATCAATTAAAAAACGACGAACAATTTCATCAACTAAAGATGATTTTCCTGCACCACCTGTTCCAGTAATACCTAAAACTGGTGTTTTACTGTTTTTATTTTTCTCGCGGATTTTATCTAAAATTGGCTTCGCAATTTCAGGAAAATTTTCTGCTGAAGATATAATTCTTGCTAAAGCACGAGGATTTTTATTTTCTAATTCGGCAACTTCATCTTTAATCACATCACCAACAGCATAATCCGAACGTTTTACTAAATCGTTAATCATACCTTGTAATCCCATGGCACGACCATCATCAGGAGAATAAATTTTCTCAATTCCGTATTGATGTAATTCTTCAATCTCAGAAGGAAGAATTACGCCACCACCACCACCAAATATTTTGATATGTCCAGCTCCTTTTTCATTAAGCAAATCGTACATATATTTGAAATATTCATTATGCCCACCTTGATAAGAGGTCATCGCAATCGCATTGGCATCTTCTTGAATAGCTGTATTTACTACTTCTTCCACACTTCTATCGTGTCCAAGATGTATGACTTCTACACCAGTAGCTTGAATAATTCTACGCATAATGTTAATAGCGGCATCATGTCCATCGAAAAGTGATGCAGCAGTAACAATTCTTACTTTATTAATAGGAATATAAGGTATTTGTGGTTCCATCTTTAAATTTTGTTCGATTTTAAGGGTGCAATTTACGAATTTAATAATTTTTTATTCTAATAAAATGTAGTAAAAAATCAACAAGTTATTAAAAGAAAGTATCTTTGTTACAGAAATTCAATTAACGGCATAAATTTTGTTTAAATTCAGCCAAACAAAAAACTTATAAAGATGAAGAAAATAATTTTACTAGCAGTTTGTGTCCCTTTTTTTAGTCATGCGCAATTAAAAAATGTAATTAAAAAAGCCACAACAAAAGTAACCGCTAAAACAGCAGCTGTTTCAACAACAGAAATCGCAAATGGATTAAAAGAAGCTTTAGATAACGGTGTTAAAAAACAAGTCACCAAATTGACTGCGGTTGATGGTTTTTATAAAAATGAATTGGTTAAAATTTTATTACCAGAAGAATTGCAAAAAGTAGATGCTCGATTACGCAAAATTGGTTTGGGAAACTTAGCAGATGAAGGCATCTTAACATTAAACAGAGCGGCAGAAGATGCTGTGAAGCAATCCACTCCAATATTTGTTGATGCTATTAAGAATATGAATTTCACAGATGCGAAAAACATTTTATTAGGAAAAGAAAATGCAGCTACCAGCTATTTACAAACTTCAACAAATAAAGCCCTTTACGATAAATTTAATCCAGTAATTCAAACGTCATTAGCCAATGTTGGCGCAGATGTAGTTTGGAAAAAAATTATTGATAAATACAATGCCATTCCGTTAGTAACTAAGGTTAATCCGGATTTAACAGATTATACCACAAACAAAGCTTTAGAAGGTGTTTTTAAAATGATTACGATAGAAGAAAAAAATATCAGAAGTGGTTTAGATGCTAGAACTTCTGCATTATTAAAAAAAGTATTCGCATTACAAGACAAAAAATAAAAACTTATGAAAAAAATAGTTTTATCGATAGTTTTATTCTCTCTTGTTGGATGTGCAGAAATGCAACAAGTTTTAGAGCAATTACCACAACAAACAGGTGTTTTGAGTCAAGCCGAAATGGGTAATGGCTTAAAAGAAGCATTAAATAATGGAATCACAAATCAAGTTTCAAAATTAACGGCAACTGATGGTTTTTTTAAAAACGAAGCAGTAAAAATTTTATTACCAGAAGAATTACAAAAAGTAGATACTAAATTACGTCAATTAGGAATGACAAAACTAGCAGATGACGGTTTAAGAATTTTAAACAGAGCTGCAGAAGATGCCGTAAAAGAAGCCACACCAATTTTTGTTGACGCGGTAAAACAAATGACTTTTACAGATGCGAAAAACATTTTATTTGGTAATGAAAGTTCAGCAACTACTTATTTACAAACTACAACTTCAACAGCATTATACGGAAAATTTAGTCCAGTAATTAAAAACTCATTTGCAAAAGTGGGTGCTGATAAAATTTGGACGCAAATCATCACCAAATACAACAGTATTCCGTTAGTGACTAAAGTGAATCCTGATTTAACCGATTATACCACAAACAAAGCGATGGAAGGCGTTTTTAAAATGATTGCAGTGGAAGAAAAAGACATTAGAACTAATTTCTCAGCAAGAACTTCTGATTTGTTAAAACGAGTATTTGCTTTACAAGATAAAAAATAACTTTAACAAGAATAACATAAGTATAACAAAACCTTAACAAAATTAACTATTTAAAATACAGATATTTGTATCTCAATAAATAGGTTAGTTTAAGGTTAGTTTTTAGTTAAAGAACAACTGAGATTTAGGTTTCAGTTGTTTTTTTATGCTTAAATTTTCTGACTTTGCAAATACTGGATGACTTCAGAGTTAAAAACTTCCCATTTTTCCACATTTACTACATGACCACAATTCTCAATTACTATTAATTTTGAAGATTTATAATGACTTTCCACTACTTTTCGAACGGAAGGTAAGAACATATAATCTTCATTTCCCATTACGTATAAAGTTGGCACTTGTAATTCTACTTGTCGAAACCATTTTAAAACGGGATTAATTTCAGCGGTTAATTTAAACCATTTGATAAATTCTTTTTGGTAGAGTTTTTTCGCTTCGTTGATAAATAAAATCCGAGATTGCTTGTGGTTTTTATTTGGCATAATTACGAAAGCAAAAAAGCGGTACAACACTAAATAAGGCAAAACATATTTGAAGATATTTCCCAATCGCATTAAGACTTGCGAGCGAAAATTCATTTTTAAAATTGCGCCTCCCATAATCATAGTTTGCACTCGGTCTTCGTACATTTCTGCAAATTGACGAATCACAATCGTACCTAATGAAATACCAACAAAGTGAGATTTTTCTATATTTAAATGATTTAAAACCTCTAAAACATCATTAGCTATGGCTTTAAACGTATATTTTTTAGAGATTTTTTCTTTAGAATTTCCGTGACCACGCAAATCTAGGAGTAAAACATTAAAATGCTTTTTAAATTCTTTGATTTGTTTGAACCAAATAGACGAACTTCCACCGGCACCATGAACAAAGGTCACCCATTCGGTTTTGTTTTTGTTTTCATATGTGGTGTAGGCTATCATTTTATTTATAAACGTATAGCTTTTCCTGCAACAAAGTAAAATAGTCGAACGCTTTAACTAGTCGACTTCCATACCATGAAAACATTTCACCATCTACAAAAATAGTTTTGGCATGATGCGTATGTCTGCCTAATTCAAAAGCGTGTTCGTCTTTAAATGGGTATGGTTCAGAAGATAAAAACACAAAATCAGGATCACCTTGAATGCGCATTTTATTCACCACCACTTCTGGATATCTTCCTACGTATTTTGGATTATTATCGTAGATATTTTCTAAGCCGTTAAGTTTTAGCATTTCGTTGATAAATGTATCTCCAGCCGCTACCATGTATGGATTCGCCCAAATAAAATAGGCTACTTTTTGCTTTGCATTTTCTTCAAACTTAGCAGCCACAACTTTTTGAAATTTCTCGTATGCGAAGTTAATTTTATCAATCCATTTTTGAGCATTTGTACGCTTATTAAACAGATTTCCAAAATCTTCTATCATTTTATTGTTGTCTTCTATGGTCACAATATCGGTGACCCAAACGGGACAAATATCTTTCAATTGCTCTACAATTTCTTGCGTATTTTCTTCTTTATTAGCGATGATAATATCGGGTTGTAAAGCTTTTATCTTATCGTATTTTACATTTTTCGTACCACCTATAATCTCTTTAGTTGACTTAAAATGAAACGGATGCACACAAAACTTAGTAATTCCTACGATAGCATCTTCCAAACCTAAATCGTATAACAATTCGGTTTGTGAAGGCACTAAAGAAATAATTTTCTTAGGTGTATTTTCGAAAGTGTGGATGGTACCAAGTTGGTCGATGAATTGTTTCATTTGTATTTTACTTTTTACTTGGCTCTTTTTACTTATTACTTAAAATCTCTTCCATCTCCGTTTGTAATTTCAACGCTTCTTCTCTAGCCTTTTCAGCAAAATCAGTTCCATTTGAAGCGTAAATGATACCTCGAGAAGAATTGATTAATAAACCTACATTCTCGTTCTTTCCGTATTTACAAACTTCAGACAAACTTCCGCCTTGAGCGCCAACACCTGGTACTAATAAGAAACTATTTGGAACAATTTTTCTAATTTCAGTAAAATATTCGGCTTTTGTAGCTCCAACTACATACATTAAATTCTCGCTATTTTTCCAATTTTTTGAAGTTTCTAAAACCACTTTATATAATTCTTTTCCGTTTACCTCTAACGTTTGAAAATCGAAAGCGCCTTCATTTGAAGTTAAAGCTAACATAATCGTATGTTTGTTTTCAAAAGCTAAAAAAGGTTCAACAGAATCTTTTCCCATGTAAGGAGCAACAGTAACCGAATCAAAATTTAAATCTTCTAAAAACGCTTTAGCATACATCGTGGAAGTATTTCCAATATCGCCACGTTTTGCATCGGCAATAGTAAAAATTTCTGGATGTTTTTCGTTGATATAATTAATTGTTTTTTCTAAAGATTGCCAGCCTTTTAAACCGTATGCTTCGTAAAAAGCTGTATTGGGCTTGTATGAAACACATAAGTCGTGAGTCGCATCAATAATCGCCTTATTGAATTCGAAAATAGGATCTTCGGTTTCTAATAAATGGGATGGAATCTTAGTTAAATCAACATCTAAACCAATGCATAAAAATGATTTTTTTAGACGAATTTGTTCAATAAGTTGTGGTGTAGTCATTTTGTTTTTGTTGTTGCGCAAATTTATAAAACATTATTGATTCGATACCTACTTCTCAGCACTAAATTCCAATCATAATATGGTATTAACAAAAAATTATCAATTTTTAAAATTTTTAAAATCTAATTTTGTTTACTTTTGCAAAAAATAATTTTAACATTTGTGAAGAAATTTTTCATATATAATATCATATTCTTGTTTGTGACTTGCTTGTTCACACCGCCAGTATTTGGTCTTATTATGATAAATGAAGATATTGAAAAATACACAGATGTTAATATTAATAACTTTTTTGAAGAAGAAATTAAATCTCATGATTTAAATTTATTTACAAAATGTTATAATTTAAATGCAGTAAATACTTTAGAATTGAAAAAGAAAAAAATCAATTCTCATATTCCTACCAACTACATTTCAAACGCTTTAGACTATTTTTCCCCTCCACCCGAATTAATTTAAGCATTTCGTTATTTTTTCGTGTTCAATTTATTTGAAACGATCGTTTATGTATTAAATTAATTTATTGGTATGTCAAAAAAAATCAATCTTTTTTCAAACCTTAAATCTGATTTCGCTTCAGGTTTGGTGGTTTTCTTAGTGGCTTTGCCATTGTGTCTTGGTATTGCACTAGCAAGTGGAGCACCTTTATTTTCAGGTATTATTGCTGGTGTAGTAGGCGGAATTGTTGTTGGATATTTAAGTCAGTCGCACTTAAGTGTTTCTGGTCCGGCTGCAGGTTTAACGGCAATTGTTTTAACAGCAATTATCGATTTAGGTTCGTTTAACGCCTTTCTTTTAGCCGTTTTAATTGCAGGATTAATTCAGTTATTACTTGGCTTTATAAA
>MGWJ01000114.1 GCA_001800945.1 Flavobacteria bacterium RIFCSPLOWO2_12_FULL_31_7 | reverse complement strand
TTGGTGCGAGTTATGATGAGTTAGAATGGGCCATGTTAGAGATGGAAAACGGAAAAATAGCCGCTAATTTTGATGGAAGACAAGCCGAAGTTTTTAAAATTTATGAACGATTAAATCGCATCAATCAGCATAAAATGCAGCCAATTCCGGTGTGCTAAATCCCCCACCGATTAAAAATCAGTTAAATACGTTTTTTATATGGATATTTTCGTTAATTTTGTGTAATAAAATTATTGCTAACATTATAAAATAGATTGGTATGATTGCACTTTGTTTAGCAGATAATTCTCCGGTGGTTCACTTGGGAATTCAAACGTATTTTAAGAATAGTACTACGATAAAAATTGCTGAAGTGGTTTCTAATTTTGATGATTTACAATCAAAAATTAATACTTCTTCAATAGATTGTGTTGTTTTAGATGCTGAATTGAATGGTTTAAACAGTATTTTGAAAATCAAAAAATTATTACAAGAAAACCCAAAGTTAAATGTGATTTTTTTTACTAATATTTCGGATACTTTGTATGCTCCACCGGCTATTAAGTCTGGTGTAAAAGGTTATGTTTCCAAAAACGCTGAATTAGGTGAATTGGAGAATGCTATTATTAGAGTAAGTAACGGAGAAACTGTTTTCAGTTTGGAAGTAAGAAAAGCCATTGATATTTTGAATAAAACTAAAAAATCGGAGCGCTTATTTAAGAAACTTTCCACAAGAGAAATTGAAGTTTTACGATATTTCAGTGAAGGTAGAAAAAATAAAGAAGTAGCTAAGATTTTAGGTTTAGACGAAAAAACAATCAGCACCTACAAATTACGTTTGCTTCAAAAATTGAGCGTTACAAATTTGTTGGATTTGATCAACAAAGCAAAACAGCTAGAGATTATCTAGAAAATTACTTTTTTGCCACGAATTACTCCGATTTTTACATAACAGTGAAAATTAGTTTAGTTTGTGGCTTAATTTTTGAGATTTCTCACTTCGTTTGAAAAGACAATATTTATTTAGAAACGTGCCATTACTCGGCCTAAATTTTTGGCAATAACCGTAGTTAAAGATAAATAATCTTTAATGGTTGTTAAAATTTCTGTATTATCAACAGTTACGTCTGCAGTTATATTGTTTTTATTTTCTTCAATTACTTTATTTAATAAATACCAACGGTAAGACAAAATGGTTTCTGTAACGTTTTGTGCTAAATTGATGTTTTTTTTCTCCACTACAATTTTTCGACTTTCCCATTTGTGTAAAGTATCACGTTCTTCTAGCATTAAAATAGAAGTAATTTTGTTTGCGATTTCAGGAGAAGTTTGTGAAATATATTTGTCAATTTCAAATTCAATATTTTGGTTATAGTAATTGATGATGTCCGTATAAATGGTTTTGAAAATAGGATTTGACAATTCTATTTCATCTTCTTGAAGCGCTAAGTATATTTTTTCGTAAACTTTATATGCATTGGTTTCTTTAACTTCTACCAGATTTCCAGCTTCGTCTTCAGCTAAAAAAGTTTCGGTAAAATCTTCTGTTTCAGAACCGTTGATTAACAGAAGTTCAATGATTTTTTGTTCTAATTCGTATAAAATATCAATTTTTGCAGGTTGCAAATTCTCGTTATTTTTATGCACTTCAAAAACCTTTTTTTCTTCTGTAAATTTTTTATTTGCATCAGAAAGGTCTTTTTTTTCAATTTGTGCTAAGGTACTACGGATAACTTCTTCCGTAATATCCATGATACGAGAACACTCTTTAATGTAAATTTCACGTTTAATATAATCTGAAATTTTAGAAATACTGTTGACCATATCTCTAATTAATTCAGCTTTTTTTATCGGATCGTTATTGGCTTCTTTAACTAATAAATCGGCTTTAAACTGAATAAAGTCTTTTGAATTTTCGTCTAAATATTGTTTTAAAACATCGTACGAATTGTTCTTCGCAAAACTATCTGGATCTTCTCCATCAGGGAAACTACAAACTTTTACGTTCATTCCAGCTTCCAGAATTAAATCGATACCACGAATAGAAGCTCTTAAACCTGCAGCATCACCGTCAAAAAGAACTGTAATGTTATTGGTTAATCGGTTTATTAAACGAATTTGGTCTGGCGTTAAAGCCGTTCCAGAGGACGCTACCACATTTTCAATTCCACTTTGATTGAACTGAATCACATCGGTATAGCCTTCTACCAAATAACAATTGTCTAATTTGGCAATCGCTTGTTTGGCTTGAAAAATTCCGTATAAAACTTTACTTTTATGATAGATTTCGCTTTCAGGTGAATTTAAATATTTGGCTGCTTTTTTATCATTGGTTAAAATTCTTCCACCAAAACCCAAGACTCTTCCACTCATACTCAAAATTGGGAACATGACACGACCTTTAAATCGGTCAAATGTTTTTCCGTCTTCTTGTTTTACGATGGTTAAACCTGTTTTTTCTAGATATTCTAATTTGTAGGCTTTTCCTAAGGCTTCTTTGGTAAATGCATCCCAAGAATCTGGTGAATAGCCTAATTGAAACTTTTCGATCGTATCTTTTGTAAAACCACGTTCTTTAAAATAGGATAAACCAATAGCTTGGCCTTCATCCGTATTCAACATGGTTTTATGAAAATAATCTCGGGCAAATTCTGAAACCAAATACATGCTTTCTTTTTCGTTGGCTTGTTCTAAATCTTCGTTAGTAACGATAGTTTCTTCGACTTCAATTCCGTATTTGTTTGCCAAATATTTGATAGCTTCTGGATACGTGAAATGTTCGTGCTCCATTAAAAAAGTTACAGAGTTTCCGCCTTTTCCAGACGAAAAATCTTTCCAAATTTGCTTTACTGGAGAAACCATAAACGAAGGCGATTTTTCGTTCACAAACGGTGAAAGTCCTTTCATGTTACTTCCGGAGCGTTTGAGTTGTACGAAATCGCCAATGACTTCCTCTACACGAGCTTGGTCAAATACTTTTTCTATGGTTTCTTTAGATATCAATGTTTTATTTTTGGTTGGCTAATATACGAAGAAATTAAATTTCTATATTCAAAATTCCAAGTTGAATATTCCAAGTTCAAAATTTAGAAGTTATTAAAGAATCTGAAATAAATTCAGATTTTAAAAAAACCTACAAGAAAGTTTCCTGTAGGTTTTTGAAAAAAGTATGGTAATATAACTCAAAAAATGTAATTCTAATTTTTAATTCCAATCAAAACGTATACCTAATGAAATGTTGTTTTGATCTACTGCGTTGTTTTTAAATACTGGATTTAAATCGTATTTTAAATATAATGATGTTTGTTTGTATCCGATATAGGTACTTAATCCGTATGTGAAATCGTTTACGTTAAAATCTCCTTTTTGTTTTTCATTGATTTTGTAACCATCTTGTTTGTAGGCAATAAATTGTTTTGAATTGGTGTTCGCTCCAACAAATCCTCCGATTCCAAAACGAACTCCTTTATGAGATTTGAAAACTTTTTTATCATCTACTGTAGCTGTTTTAGAAAAATCAAATTCTAAATGCATTGGAACTACAAAATATACGTTTTTAAAATAGGTTCTGTTTGGTCTTAAATCAGTTCCAAAAGGGACTAAAACAGTTTGGTTGTTTATATCAGCGAAAACTCTATTCTCAGTTGCATGTAAATTGTTATACATAAATCCTACTCCATATTTCAAGTGTAAAAGATTACTATTTTTACTTAAACGTGTGTTCCAAGTAACACCCCACTCATAAAAAGTTGAACGAGCATAGCCAAATTCTGAATTAGCTACTGCGCCATCTGTTACAAGATTATTAAAACCTGTGGCAAATACAAACTGACTTGTAGTTCTGTTTTCAGATTTGTTTGGGTTGTTTTTTTTCGCATTGATTTTTAAATTGATATTATTTACGTTTATAGTAGTATCTTGGTCAATGGTTTGTACTTGATCAGTGATTAAGTTTCTTAATTCTAATTCATATTCTGCTGTTCTAGTTTCGATGTTTTTCGCACGTTCTTCAGCAATTTTTGTTTTTTGTTTTTCTGCTTCTTCTTTCGTCATTTTTCCAGATTCAACAGCTAGGTCAATTGCTTCAATTTCTGCTTTTAAAGCTTTTTTCTCTTCTTCTGCAATGGTTTTAATATTAGTAGCAATTTCTTTTGCTTTTTGTTCAAACGTTTTTTCTTGCGCACTTACGGTATTTACCAAAGTGATTAAGGCGATACTGATGTATAAAATAATTTTTTGCATGATTTCTAATTTTTTAAATTGTTTTTTAATTATAGTTTCTGTTTACAAATGCGGATTTTGCTTGTTTAAATTTAGTTAACGCTTTGTCTTTAAACGATTGATCGAGCTCAGATTCAACCGAATTTAGTAAGTCGTTTGGGTTTACTTTTAAAGTAGATTTGTACGTATTTGTAGTTCCTTTTGGCTTTTTATTACCTTGTACTTCGGCAAGTAAAGTTTCTGGAGTTACATAGTTATACGTAGATTTTTGATTCGTTTGTTCTTGTAAAGTGTTTGTGTTTTCACTTTTGTTAATTGCTTCATTTTGTTTTTCTGTGATGGCTAAATAGGTATCTAGTTTCGATTTGAATTTTGAATTGTCATTTGGCTTAGATACTTTTTTAGTTGCTGTATTTGTCACTTTTGGCGTGGCAATTGCTAATTCATTTTGTGTTTCTGGTGAAATTACAATTTCTGTATCTTCATTTTTTTTAGCTTTATTACTTGGAGTTTCTTTAGTGTTAACTACTTCATTTGTGGGTTGTGAAAACTCCGATTTCTGATTTTGTTGAAAAAAAATGTAACCCATTCCTGAAAATAATAGGAAAGAAGCTGCAATTTTTAACCAGAAATAATTTTTAGGCTGTTTTTTTTCTTCAGCAACTGTTAGCATAGCGTCCAATCTGTCCCAAGCTTGTGCAGAAGGTTCAATTTTACGAGAATTGAATTTCTGTTGTATGTTTTTATCGAAATTATTTGGTACCATTGCTTTTGTTTTTTAATTCGGTAATTTGGGTTTGCAACTGTCGCTTTGCGTGTGAAAGTTGCGATTTTGAGGTGCCTTCTGAAATGTTTAATAACTCGGCAATTTCATTGTGTTTATAGCCTTCAATGATATATAAATTGAAAACCATTTTATATCCTTCAGGTAAATTATCTATTAATAATTGAATGTCATCAATAGAAAAGTCGCCTTCCATTTCGTAATTGTCTTCTTCTTCAGAATAAATGACATCGTCAATGTCTTTATGATTGAAGTTGTTTTTCTTGACTCTCAAATAATCAATGCATTCATGAATCATAATGCGTTTGATCCAACCTTCGAAACTGCCTTTATGTTCAAATTTTTTCAAGTTGGTAAACATTTTCATGAAACCTGTAATCATTACATCTTCCGCATGGTGAACATCTTTAATGTACTGACGGCAAACACTTAGCATTTTTGAAGCATATTTCGAATACAATTGTTGTTGCGCTTGCCGATTATTAGCAATCGCTTCGCTAATTAATTGTTGTTCGTTATTATGTAATGCTATTACTTTCATTTGTAAATTAGTCGATGTGTCAATTTTCAGTGTGCCAATTTTAGCTTCTATTATTATAGACGATTTGGTTTTTAAAATGGTTGCATGGCAATTAGTCAATTTTCAATTTGTCGATCCCGAAATTCGGGACAAGTTATGCCAATTAAATCTTCTATTTATATAGACGATTTTGTTTTTTAAATGGTTGTATGGCAATTAGTCAATTTTCAATTTGTCGATCCCGAAATTCGGGACAAGTTATGCCAATTAAATCTTCTATTTATATAGACGATTTCGGTTTAAAAATGGTTGTATCAATAATTGACTTATTGAAAATCGAACAATTGGCACATTGATTAAATCTTTCTTTCAATCACGTAATTTACCATCAAAGTTAGGGAGTCTTTATAAACAGATGTGGGGAAGTCTTGTATAAGGAGTAATGCTTCTTGTTGAAATTGCTTCATTTTTTGTTCGGCATAAGTTAGTCCGCCATTGTTTTTTACAAAAGCGATGACTTCTTTTACACGTTTTTTGTCTTTATTGTGATTTTTTATCGAATTGATAATCCAACTTTTTTCTTTTGGAGAACAATTGTTTAGAGTATGAATTAAAGGCAAAGTCATTTTTTGTTCTTTAATGTCAATTCCGGTTGGTTTTCCGATAGCATCTTCGGTATAATCAAATAAATCATCTTTAATTTGAAAAGCCATACCAATCAATTCTCCGAATTTGCGCATTTTTTCAATCACAATTTTATCCTCTGGAGCTACAGCACAAGCTCCCAATGAACAGCAGGCTGCAATAAGTGTGGCTGTTTTTTGTCGGATAATTTCGTAATAAATAGCTTCTGTAATGTCTAGTTTTCTGGCTTTTTCGATTTGAAGCAATTCTCCTTCGCTCATTTCTCGAACGGCTATAGAAATGATTTTCAATAAATCGAAATCGTTATTATCTATGGAAAGTAGTAAACCTTTTGAAAGTAAATAATCGCCAACTAAAACAGCAATTTTATTTTTCCAAAGTGCGTTGATAGAGAAAAAACCTCGGCGTTTGTTACTATCATCTACTACATCATCATGCACTAAAGTTGCGGTGTGAATTAATTCAATAACTGAAGCACCACGATATGTTCTATCATTTACTTTGCCACCAGAAACCATTTTAGCAGTTAAAAATACGAACATTGGTCGCATTTGTTTTCCTTTTCGATTTACAATATAATGTGTAATTCGGTTTAGTAGCGCCACTTTAGAAGACATAGCCTCTTGAAACTTTTTTTCGAAAAGTTCCATTTCATGGGTTATGGGTTCTTTAATTTGTTCGGTGATTTTCATGGAGTAACAAATGTAGTGAAATCTAGAAATAAAAAAAACTCCCTAAGGAGTTTTTAAATGTATTATTTTCCAATTTTAAGAACACCAATTTGGTCGTCAGCGTTTAATAAGATCTCACCATTATTGGTTGCTCTACTTGTCATAATTCTTGGTTTGATTTTACTTTCTTTATAATCATAAATAACTTCTTTAGAAGGTTTTCCTTCTGCATCAATTGTAAATAAAAACAAAGAGTTTTTTGAGTCAGAAGAGAAAAGTGTTTTTGTACTTCTTTTTGTTTTCTTATCATTTTCTGCTGCTAAGTTAGAAGATAAATCTTCATAAACAACATATGTTTTATCATTTTTAAATGTAGAAATTATTGATGGATTTCCTGCATTTTTTTGATATTTTGGCATTCTTGTAATTGATTCAATGTTGGTTTGTTTGTCTGTTTGAATACAAGCGATATCACAATAGTAATAAGTATAATGAGTTGTTGTACCGTATTGAGTGGTATGAGTTGTAATAATTAATTTATATTGCTCAGCAACAATTGAAAAACCACCATTACTTTTTTCATAAATAGCTCTGATTTTATAAGGTACATAATCTTCACTTCTTTTAATTTCGTCAGGATATAAACCTGGAACTTTAATCATTTTAGATTCGCTTAATTTTAAAGTATTACAATCTAAAGTTGCGAAAAACATTTCGTCTGATAATAATTTTTTCTTTCCGCCTTTTAGGTTTGTTAAAAATCCTGTGCAGAAAAACGTATTGTTTTTTCCTGGAATCATATCAATGTAGGAAATATCATTATCAGCATAGTCAAAATCAAATTCTTTAATAGTTTTGTCTTTTGCAAAAACAACTAGTTTGTAGTAATAGTCACTTTGTCCTTTTACTCTTTCGTTTTTTTCTTTAATAATTCTAGCTAAAATGTAAACATTTCCTACGTTATCTGTACGTACTTCTTCCGTGCTATAATTTTTAGATTTAATTGGTAGAGAAGCTGCGCCTTCATTGATAATTTCTGTAATACTACTGTTGTATACTTTATACACTAAAACATTTGGATCTTTTCTTCTTCCTGTGTTTTCATGATAAATCAAAACTTTTGTAGAGTCAGGCGAAATACTTCTTAATCCAAAATTAATAGATTTTTCGTCATCATTTACTTCGTCAACTATATTTAGTTTGTCTAAAGTTTTTAGGTTGAAGTCACTGAATCCAGTGTATAAAAACGTTTTGTCTTGTTTTTTTTGTCTTTCAGTAATAAAGTGCAAAATATTGTTATTTAAGAAATAAGCACCACCGTATAAATATTTTTTATCTTCTAAATTAAAAGTAATGTTTTTCTCATTTTTCAAGTTCATATTACTGTCGTAAGTACGTCCAATAAGCTGATCTTCTTTATTTGTATGTGTTGTGTAATACAAACCGTTTTTTCCTCCTAAAATTGAGATGTAACCTTTAGTTGGGATTTTTTCCGCCCATTTTAATGTAATTTCCTGAGAAATAGCCACTTGTGATAAAACAAGTAAGGTAAATAAGATTTTTTTCATGATTTAATTTAGGTGATTAATAAATTTGAGCAAATATATATATATTTGCCAAAATTTTTAATAAATATTTAACATGAAAAAAATTATTTTTCTGAGTCTGCTAGTTTCTGGTTTTTCATTTGCTCAAACTAATGGTGCTACAGAACAAACATCAAGTAAAATCAAAGTATATTCGCCTTCATCAAGTATGAAAGCTGTTTCAGAAGCTTATAAATGGACTGTTAAAACTGATGTTTTTAGTTATATTTCTGGAGAATTTCCTGTGATTGCGGAATATCGTTTCGCCAAAAAATTAAGTGTAGAGGCTTCAGCAGGTATAACTTATGGTTTATATGAAAACTTTGGTATTTTCGATGATGGATATACAGGTGATGGTTCTACTTTCACAACTAAAGCAGCAATGGGAACTGCTTTTAGAGGTGGAATTAAATTTTATCCTTCTTCAGATTATGATGCTATTGAAGGTTGGTCTTTCGGACTTCAATTATTTTCAAGAACAAATAATAGAGAATATACTAATGAATCATATAATTCAACAAATTATAATATAATTGGTGAAAAAGATTCAAGAACTAAATCAGGTTTAGCTTTAACTATTGCTAAACAAGTATTTTGGGATTCAAATATTAGTTTTGAATATTTTTTAGGAATTGGTTTTGCTTCTGTAAAACATGATTTTTTAACTGAAAATTATGAATACGATTCAGGTACTGGAAATTATAATTATTATTTAAAACCAAATAGTGTAAAAGAAACTATTCCTAATTTCCAATTAGGTTGTAGAATTGGTTTTGGAAACTAATTAAAATATTACTTAAATAAAAAAAGAGAGCATTTTGCTCTCTTTTTTTATGATTTATTCGCCAATTGTCCGCAAGCGGCATCAATATCTTTACCACGACTTCTTCGAACTTTTACCACAATATTGTTTTTTTCTAAAGCGGCAATGTAATCGTTTGTAGCTTTTTCACTAGCTTGTTGGAAATCGCCGTCGTCAATGGCGTTGTATTCAATTAAGTTGACTTTACTAGGTACATATTTGCAGAATTTAACCAACGCATCAATTGAGGCTTTGTCGTCGTTAATGCCTTTCCAAACTACATATTCATAAGTGATTTTGTTTTTTGTTTTGGCATACCAATATTCTAAAGCTTCGCGTAATTCTGGTAAAGGAAAACTTTTGGTAAATGGCATAATTTCGTTTCGAGTTTTTTCAATTGCTGAATGCAAAGAAACCGCTAAATTGAATTTCACATCATCATCTGCCATCTTTTTGATCATTTTCGAAACGCCAGAAGTAGAAACTGTAATGCGTTTTGGCGACATACCTAAACCTTCTTCAGATGTAATCATGTCAATGGCTTTCATTACGTTGGGGTAATTCATAAGTGGTTCACCCATTCCCATAAAAACAATATTGGAAAGTGGTCTGTCATAATACAATTTACTTTCATTATCAATCGCCACCACTTGATCGTAAATTTCTCCTGGTGTTAAATTTCTCATGCGTTTTAATCGAGCGGTAGCACAGAAATTGCAATCTAAACTACAACCAACTTGACTAGAAACACAAGCAGTTGTTCTAGTTTTTGTTGGAATCAGTACACTTTCTACAATTAAGTCATCGTGCAAACGAACCGCGTTTTTCACAGTTCCGTCTTCACTACGTTGCATCGTGTCGACTTTTACATGATTAATTACGAAGTTAGCTTCTAACATAGCGCGAGTTTCCTTTGAAACATTCGTCATATTTTCAAATGAATGGGCACTTTTGCTCCATAACCATTCGTAAATTTGATTTCCACGAAAAGCTTTGTCGCCATTGGATACGAAAAATTCTCTTAATTGCTCTTTAGATAAAGCTCTGATATCTTTTTTTTCTGCTTGCATGGTGCAAAAGTACTACTAATGTGCCAATTAATCAATTTTCAATCCCGAAATTCGGGACAAGTTGTATCAATTTGAACTAACACAGATTTTAAAAATTTTAGAAATTTCTTTAATCTGTGTTTAAAACATTGGAATTTGTACTTTTGTACTTTGAAATTTATTACAATTATGCATTTTATATCAGAAGATTTAGAAAATTACGTGGCTAATCATTCTCAACCAGAACCAGGATTATTAACCAAATTAAATAAAGAAACGCATCAAAAAATTTTACAACCGAGAATGTTAAGTGGACATTTTCAAGGTCGAGTTTTGAGTATGTTATCGAAAATC
>MGWJ01000113.1 GCA_001800945.1 Flavobacteria bacterium RIFCSPLOWO2_12_FULL_31_7 | reverse complement strand
AATAGTAACTATTCAAGATACGGTACTTCCAACAGTGATTACTCAAGATATTACTATACAATTAGATGCTGCTGGTAACGCAACAATTACTGCCGCTCAAGTTAACAATGGTTCAACTGATAATTGTGGTATCGCTACAATAACGGTTTCACCAGATGCATTTACTTGTGGAAATGCAGGTACAAACACGGTTACTTTAACAATTACTGATGTAAACGGAAATACAAACATCGCAACAGCAATTGTAACTGTAGACAACACATTCGGTGACAATGATTCTGACGGAACTAAAGACAACTGTGACGATGATGATGATAACGATGGAGTTTTAGATATATCTGATAATTGTGAATTAACAGCAAATAGTGATCAGGCTGATAATGATTCGGATGGATTTGGAGACCTTTGTGATGACGATGATGACAATGATGGCTTAATAGACACATTAGACAACTGTCAATTTGTTTATAACCCTGGTCAAGAAGACCGTGATAACGACGGAATGGGAGATGTTTGTGATTTAATAGAAGTTAATGTTTCTGAAGCTATTACTCCAAATGGTGATGGCATTAATGATACTTGGATGATTTACAACATCGAGAATTACCCAAATTGTACTGTAAGAGTATTTAACAGATGGGGTTCTGAGGTGTTTTTTGCAAGAGGTTATCAAAACGATTGGAATGGTGCCTACAAAAACAACAGCCAACCACTACCCGATTCAGGTTCATACTATTACCAATTAGATCTAAATGGAGATGGAAGTACTATGAAAGACGGTTGGATTTACATAACTCGTAAGTAATCATTAAAAAAACACTAAAATGAAATTGTTAAAGAAAATATTTATAGCACTACTACTTGTTAGTAGTAGTGCATTTGCCCAACAAGAAAGCATTTTTGCTTTTTATAGACATCAAATGAACATTGTGAATCCAGCTTATGTTGGAGTAGATGATAAAACAGTATTGTCTACTGGAGTTAGAGAACAATGGACTGGTATTGAGAATGCCCCTGAAACACAAACTTTAGCTTTTGGAACTTCATTAGGAAAAAATACTGGACTTGGGATTTCGATGGTGAGTGACAAAACATTCATTGAAAAACAAACTTTTGTAGGAATTGATTTTTCATACAAATTAAAAGTTTCAGAAAAAGCAAACTTATATTTAGGTATTAAAGGAGGTGGAAATTTTTACAATGTAAATACAGGAGGCCTTCAAACTTATAACATTATGAGTGACCCTTCATTAAATTCTATTAGTTCATTCAATCCTAATGTTGGAGTTGGTGGTTTACTTAAGTACAAAGATTTTTTCATGTCGTTATCAGTTCCTAGACTTTTAAATACTGAAAGAGCCACAACAGAAAATGGGTTTGCATCTGCATCTACAGATCGACCACATTTTTACTGGAGTTCTGGGTATGACATTCATTTTGACGATACGAATCGGTTCACGCTTAAACCTTCATTCTTTCTTAGATATGTTAATGATGCACCAATTTCGATGGATTTCAACACGATGTTTAATTTTAATGACATCTTTGAATTTGGAGCTACTTACAGATCGGACAATACATTTGCTGGATTAGTAAATCTTAAAATAAACAAGAGACTTACACTTGGATATGCTAACGAAACAAGTTCAAAAACACAACTTGCTAGAGCTAAAAACACAAGTGAATTTATTCTAAGTTTCGAGTTTTAAACTAAAAAATAATTTAAAATCCCCAAAGACAATCTGTTTTTGGGGATTTTTTTTATGTACTATTTTGTCTAAACACTGAAATCACACTGCTATTAAGAATAAATAGCCTTAGAAAAGTTCTCCTTGATTCAAACCTTTAATTTTACCTAAATGTTTGTAGGCTTTTTCAGTAGCTTCACGACCACGAGGTGTGCGCATTAAAAATCCTTCTTGAATTAAAAAAGGTTCATATACTTCTTCGATGGTTTCGCCATTTTCAGAAACAGCGGTAGCTAAAGTGGTTAATCCAACTGGTCCGCCTTTGAATTTATCTATTAAAGTTGATAGAATTTTATTGTCCATTTCATCCAAACCATTTGCATCTACATTTAAGGCTTTTAAGGCGTAACGAGCAATTTCTATATCTATTTTTCCGTTACCTTTGATTTGCGCAAAATCGCGAACTCTCCTTAATAAAGCATTGGCAATACGAGGTGTTCCCCTACTTCTACCTGCAATTTCAATGGCTGCTTCTAAATCGATTGGCACATTTAAAATCCCGGAACTTCTCTCGATGATGGTTGCTAGTAACTCGGTTTTATAATAATGTAATCGGCTTTGAATTCCGAAACGCGCACGCATAGGAGCGGTTAATAATCCTGAACGAGTTGTGGCTCCGACTAAAGTAAATGGATTTAAATTGATTTGAACCGAACGCGCATTGGGTCCAGATTCAATCATGATGTCTATTTTATAATCTTCCATGGCTGAATACAAATATTCTTCCACGATTGGACTCAAACGATGAATTTCATCAATAAACAATACGTCACGTTCGTCAAGATTTGTTAACAAACCGGCTAAATCACCTGGTTTATCTAAAACTGGACCAGATGTAATTTTGATTCCGACTCCTAGTTCATTGGCTAAAATACTTGCTAAAGTAGTTTTCCCTAAACCTGGAGGACCGTGAAAAAGCGCATGATCCAAAGCTTCGCCGCGTTGATTCGCAGCTGCTACAAATATTTTCAAATTTTCAAGCACGTGATCTTGACCTGCGAAATCGTCAAAATTTAACGGTCGCAATGCTTTTTCAATATCTATTTCTTGCGGTGTGAAACGCTCTTTGTTCGGATCTAAATTCTCGTTCATGTTACAAATATAATTAGAAGTTGGAAGTTAGATGTTGGAAGTTGAGAGTTTTTTTATCTAAACACATATTTCACAGATTATAATAAACTTATTTCACGCAGATTAGAAGGATTTGAAAGGATTTTTTTGAAATTGTTGTTGAGTTTTAAGTTTGTTTAACCATATAAGTCATTTATGATTTTTAAACACCGATTTAAGAAATTTCTAAAGTTTTAATAATTTATCCAATCTGTGTTGTTGATATGTAGTTGAGAATTTTGTACTGAAATACATTTTTTTGCGTTAGGGGTTGTAGTGGAGCTCTTTTTTGTCCCGATTACATCGGGACAAAAAAAGCGGGAACGGAAGACCCGACCTGAAAGGGAACGCCCAAATTAAAACTTATTTAATGTTGAACTTGCAACCTAAATAAATGGGATTTTTTTTATTTTAAATACAGATTGGAGAAATTTCTGAAATTTTAATAATTTCTCTAATCCGTGTTTCAACTATATAATCTTGAACTTGATTTTTGAACTAGACATTGCACTCGATATTGCACTTTGACATTTTAAAAGTATCTTTGTAAAAAATTGAACATATGATTATTTATAATGTTACGATAAACATTGACGAAAGCGCGCACGACCAATGGTTAAATTGGCTGCAAACGAAACATATTGATGAAGTTTTAGCAACGGGTTGTTTTTATAAAGCGAAACTTTCTAGAGTTTTAGTGGAAGAAGAAATGGGCGGAACAACGTATTCTATCCAATATTCTGCGGAAAGCAATGAAAAATTGCAAGAATATTACAAAACGTATGCTCCAAAGTTAAGAGAAGAAGGCCTGCGTTTGTTTGGCGATAAAATGCTAGCGTTTCGAACAGAATTAGAAGTTATTGACGAGTTTTTTAGTAACGAGAACTAAAGAAAGTTTGAAGATGGAAGATGGAAGTCTGAAGCACAAAGTTTGAAGAATCGAAAAAAATAAAAATATATGTCAGTTAAAGCTAAAAAACATTTAGGTCAACATTTTCTTACCGATGAAAGTATTGCGCAACAAATTGCCGATTCTTTGATTGGTACAAACTATAACAAAGTGTTGGAAATTGGTCCAGGAATGGGTGTTTTAACCAAATACTTACTAGAAAAACCATACGAAACCTATGTGGCTGAAATTGATAAAGAATCCGTGGAATATTTACAGGTTCATTATTTGAAATTGGGAAAGAATATTTTTTCTTTAGATTTTTTACGACACGATTGGCAAACCGCTTTTAATAGTGAGCAATTTGCTATTATTGGAAATTTTCCTTATAATATTTCGACTCAAATTGTATTTAAAACCTTAGAACTTCGTCAGTTTGTTCCGGAATTTTCTGGAATGTTTCAGAAAGAAGTTGCCGAGCGAATTTGCAGTAAAAAAGGAAGCAAAGTGTACGGAATTTTATCCGTTTTGGCACAAGCTTTTTACGATGTCGAATACTTATTCACAGTACCGCCGACGGTTTTTAATCCGCCACCAAAAGTAGATTCTGGTGTGATGCGTATGATTCGAAAAGAGAATTACGAATTACCATGTGATGAAAAACTTTTATTTAAAGTGGTTAAAACGGCTTTTCAGCAAAGGAGAAAAACCTTACGAAACAGTTTAAAAAGTTTAAATTTATCCGAAAAATTACAAGAAGATATTATATTTGCACAAAGACCAGAACAATTGTCGGTTGAGGAATTTATTGCCTTAACTCAAAAAATAGCTGCCGATGGAATTTAAAATCAGTAAAGAACTTATCACGCAAATTGAAAATTTAATTCAACACAATAATATTGTGGAATTGGAAAGCATTTTGCATGAAATTCACTTTGCTGATATTGCTGAAATTATTAATGATTTAGACACGTCTGAAGCCATTTATCTTTTCAACTTATTAGATTCTGAAATTACCGCAGAAATATTACTAGAATTAGACGAGGAAGTTCGTGAAAATATTTTACGAAGTTTATCTGCCAAAGAAATTGCTGAAGAACTTGACGAATTAGATACCGATGATGCGGCCGATATTATTGCCGAATTACCGCAATCTAAAAAAGCACAAGTAATTTCTGAATTAGAAGATGTTGAGCATGCCAAAGATATTGTTGACCTTTTACGTTATGACGAAAATACCGCTGGTGGTATTATGGCGAAAGAATTAGTAAAAGTAAACGAAAACTGGAACGTTTTAACTTG
>MGWJ01000112.1 GCA_001800945.1 Flavobacteria bacterium RIFCSPLOWO2_12_FULL_31_7 | reverse complement strand
TTCTAATACCGAATTATCGTAAAAATAAATTCCTGGCACAGCATAATTTGATTTCGGTTGATTTGGTTTTTCTTCAATAGAAAGTACTTTTCCATTCGTATCAAATTCTACCACACCATAACGTTCAGGATCGTGAACATGATAAGCATAAACAATTCCGCCCTCTGGATTATTATTGGCTTGTAATAATTCGGCTAAACCTGTTCCGTAGAAAATATTATCTCCTAATACTAAGGCCACTTTGTCCTCACCTACAAATTCTTTTCCAATGATAAATGCTTCTGCTAAACCATTAGGATGTTCTTGAACGGCATATTCAAATCGGCAACCTAAACGACTTCCATCACCCAATAAATTTTGGAATAATGGTAAATCATGTGGCGTTGAAATGATTAATATTTCGTTGATTCCTGCCCACATCAAAGTTGATAGTGGGTAATAAATCATAGGTTTATCGTAAATAGGCATCAATTGTTTACTCACCGCTAAAGTTAAGGGATGTAAACGTGTTCCTGAGCCACCGGCTAATATAATTCCTTTCATATAGTCAATTTTCAATTTGTCAATATTCAATGTGTCGATGTGCCGATGAGTTTATGTTTCAATCAATTGGCACATTGATAAATCGGCTAATTGGCTAATTTACCAAGGTACCACTCTATAGTTTTTACAATTCCAGTATCGAAATTTTCATCGGCTTTCCAGCCTAATTCGTTTTCAATTTTTGTGGCGTCGATGGCGTAACGTAAATCGTGGCCAGGACGGTCTTTTACAAACGTGATTTGATCTTTATAGCTTCCGGAAGCTTTTGGTTTCAATTCGTCTAAAATCGTACAAACTCTATCGACAATTTGTAAATTATTACGTTCGTTTCTTCCGCCAATATTGTAGGTTTCACCTGATTTTCCTGTTTTGAAAGCCAATTCAATGCCTTTACAATGATCTAAAACATATAACCAATCACGAACGTTTTTCCCATCGCCATAGATTGGAATATTTTCTCCAGTTATCGCTTTACGAATAATGGTTGGAATTAACTTTTCGTTATGTTGTTTTGGCCCGTAATTGTTTGAACAGTTTGTAGTCACTACATTCATTCCATAAGTATGAAAATAGCTTCTCACAATCATATCAGAACCTGCTTTAGAAGCAGAATACGGACTATTTGGTGCATAAGGTGTGGTTTCTTCGAACAAACCTGTTTCGCCTAATGTTCCATAAACCTCATCGGTTGAAACGTGGTGAAAACGAGATTCTTTGAATGCTTCGTTATATTGATTAGGCGCGGACATCCATAATTTTCTGGCTGTGTCTAATAAATTAAACGTTCCTAAAACATTGGTTTTAATAAATGCTTCTGGTCCAGAAATGGAATTATCCACATGACTTTCAGCAGCAAAATGAATCACATCATGAAATTGATATTTATCGAATAAACTTCTAATAAAATCGCCATCCACAATATCACCTTTTACAAAAGTATAACGCTCATGATTTTCAACTTCCGAAACATTTTCTAAATTACCTGCATAAGTTAATGCATCTAAATTTACCAAATGATACTCAGGATTATTTGCTATAAAATAAGGCACGAAATTGGCTCCAATAAAACCTGCGCCACCTGTTACTAAAATATTTTTCATTAGGATTGAATGCGTTGTTTTTGTTTTTTATACACTTGTGAAAACCAATACCCTACTAAAAATAATGCTACAAACAAAAATGGTAAAATGATTTTCATTTTGTAGTTTAGGCCTTTTGTGTTAATTTGATTTAAAGAAATAGTTTGATCTTTTATGACCTTATCATATTCTAATTTATGGATAGAAAGCATTTGATTTTCATAAGTTAAACCATCTTTCTTTTGAATTAATTCACTTAATCCACTGTTTTCGGAAATCATTACCCCTCCAGTAGTTTTATTTTGAGTTAAATTTGAAAGAATTTGATCTATCTGAGTTATTAATAATTTATTGGCAGCCATTTTTTCAATTAAATTGCTTTGATATACTTTTCCAAGTTTGGTAAAATATTTCGTTTGTTGCAAATAATTTAAAATAGGTTCAACTAAATCCTTTTTCTGATAAGATCTAGTTGTTTTGATATTTATATTGTGTAAATAATAATTTTTACTAGTTAAATCGTCTTTAATAATTTTTTCAACATCACCATCTTCCGCCATCAATTTGATAAACTCAAAATTTTCTTTTTGACTTTCCGAATTGATAAAATTATAAATTCCGTTTATAGGCTTAATTTCAATGGAATTAAAATCATTAATATTTGAAATTCCAATTGCTTTAAAAAAAGCTACATCTTTTTCTTTTAATTTTAAAGAAATTAAATTTACTTTATTATATAAATATTCATTACTTCCAAAATTTGGAATAACCACAATATCACTTGTATAATTTGGTTGTTTATCTAAGAAAAAGCCTAAACCAAGACCGAAAATAAACAATAAAACCACGATTATTATTTTCTTTTGAATGAAAAATAATAAATCGAAAAATTTATTAATGATGTTTTGAAATGCTTTTGAAATACTTTTTCCAATTTGGCTTAAATCAATTTCTTGCTCTTGAGAAGTTGTGCTCATGTTTTTAGTTCACGTTAAAAATTTGTTCTAATATTTTAATGGTAATCAAATAAGTTGGTTTTACACCTGTGGTTCCTAAACCTCCAGAAGCTAACGTACTTCCCGTTTCTAAAGGATTATCCGAAGCATAATACGCGTATCTTACTTTTACATTTGGATTGATACTTCTTCTAATTCTTGAAGCCGATTGAATGGCTTTTTGATAGTAAGAACCTTCCATCTCTAATCCAATGGCTTCCCAAGTGGATTCGTGGAAGAATTTTAACAAATCTCTATTTTGTAAAGACGTTCCTAAAACTGTAATCATTGGTCCAGCAAAAACAGGAATTCCGTTTCCTTCGAACATTTCTTTAGTTAATTCATTTTCGAAAGGATAATTATCTGCTGTTCCTTCATTCACGTGGGCGTTTGGAATCATAATATCTCCTTTTCCACCTTCTAAAATTCCAGCTTTACCCATAATAGAAACTGATTCTACATTTAATAACGATTTTGTTTTTCCAACTTTATAAGGTTTTAATAACTCGTCAATAGTTTCATAAGCTTGCTCACCAAAAGCATAATCCATTACAATAAGTACAGGTTTATCTTTTATAGTTGCGGATGGAAAGGCTGTTTTTTTCCAATCGAATTTAGCGGTGTCGAAAATTTGAACATCGATGTTTGTTCCTGAAGTATCTGGTAACGAAATCATTCCATATTGTAAGGCTACGTCTTCTACCTTCTTACGTAAATCTTTGTGCGATGACGAACTTAAATCTTCATAAATTTGATATTCTTCTTTTCCTTTATATTTCGCAGCTAAAACGGCTGGGGCAAAAACCGAATTCATCACACTGTGCATGTTCGCACTAATAATATGAATAGGTCGTTCTAATAAATTATTAGCACTTAATGTTTCTTTGATATTGTTGGCCCAAATTTCACCATAAATGTGATGTCCTAATCTTTCTCTTAAAATAGGACTAAAAGTAATCGTACGTTTATTGTTATCTACAATTTCTTCAATAGCAATTTTTCCTAACCAATAAACGATCTGTAAGAAACGTTCTGGCGATTCTGTTGTAGCGAAACCATCATAAATGTCTTGTACTTCTGCAAATGTTCTTCCCAACACATTAGATGCATGAGACATCGCAATCTCTCTTTCGATTTGAGTTAATTTTTTAGTTTGTAGCGCAAATTGTTCTAACTTTTGCCAATCGCGAGAAACGGAACCTTCATCATCAATTAAAACTCTATCTTTAATTTTATGTGATTCGATAAAAATAAACGTTAAGTGCGTTAAAATATCATAAATATCTGAACGTCCACGAGTAATTTCGATGTTCATTTGTTCCTCATCAATACGATAACAATTTCTTCTTCTTTTTGGTGGCACAATCGCTTTAAAGTGCGAATTCGCATAGCCTTCGTCTGAAGTTAAATTAATATAACGACATTGTTCGATACCCACTGGTAAACGCTCAATCACGTATAATAATCCGTTTAACTCTACTTTTTCTTCTGCAATGGAACCGTAAATTTCTGGTCGAAGTGATAATAAAGCTTCACGTAAAGTTTCTCCTGAAACACCCATAGGTTTATAAAAACCACGGTTAAATAAGTGACGCATGGTAATGTACAATCGTTCGATAGCTGCCGACGATTCTTGCGCTCTTGAGCGCGAAATGTTTTTAATGTCTTTCATTAATATTTTGTTTATCTAACCAACAAAGGTAATAAATTTATTTTTTAGTTAGTTAAGGTTAATTTTATGCCTAACTCAATTGGTTTGGAATCTTTTTTATATTTACTATTGAATAACGTTATTCTTCTGCTATTTATATTCCAAACATTATATTCTTTAGCTTCGTAACCTTTTATTTTGGGCTCATAACTAATTCCTTTTATTTTTTTATTACTTCCAGGTGTGGTATAGGTAAATTCATATTTGTTTTCTTCAATTATTAAGTTTTCAAAACCTATAAATATTCCTTCATTTGGAATTGAAATGTTATAATTTTCTAAACTAACATAGTTTTTGTGAGTGCCTTTTTTTACTGTAACAATTATTTCGTCAAAAATAATATCATCACTTGGTTTTCCTTCGTTATCAGTACTAAAAAATCTTAATTTTAATTTTGCTCCTTTCACCTTAGATTTTGTTGTAAACTGTATGGATTTTATAAACGGATGTGTTTTAATAACATCGGAATACTTTATATGTTTTGCCCAAATTTGACTGGCACCGCCATTTGCAAAACTTATTTCAGAATCGTGATATTCTCCAATAACAATTTTACTAGTATTCTTTCTATTCCTTACAAGAACTTCTTGTATTTCTTGTGTTTTTGGGGACAAAAAAATCTCATTGGTTTGGGATAATTTTATAGTTTTAGAATTGTATCCCAAACAAGAAATAATAGTTTTAGCATCATTACTAATAAGTTCAAACTCTCCTTTTTCGTTGG
>MGWJ01000111.1:7316-12015 GCA_001800945.1 Flavobacteria bacterium RIFCSPLOWO2_12_FULL_31_7 | reverse complement strand
AAGACAGTAACTTATTTCTCAAAAACAAACACCACTTTTAAAGATGTAACTTATAAAATTTCAGAAATTCATCAAATCCATTATATTGAAACAGGAGATGCTACAAAACCGACTCTTCTCTTTTTACACGGTTCCCCAGGAAGTTGGGATGCCTACAAAAAATATTTATCCGACCTTGATTTACAAAAAAAATACCGCTTAATTGCCATTGATCGACCAGGTTTTGGATACAGTAATTTTGGCGAAGCGCAAGATTTAGAAACCCAAGCGAATTTAATTTTACCTTTTATTGAATCCAAAAACAACAACCAACCGATTACTTTAATTGGTCATTCTATGGGCGGACCAGTAGCCGTAAAATTAGCCACAAAAAACCCTAACTTATTTAAAAATTTAGTAATTTTAGCAGGTGCAATTGACCCAAAAGCAGAAACTCCAGAAGAATGGAGACCAATTTTAATGGCAAAACCCATAAGGTATTTAATTCCAGGAGCGTTCAGACCTTCAAATGATGAACTTTGGTGGTTAAAAGAAGATTTAAAAATCATGAAACCCGAACTAAATAAAATTACTTCAAACGTAATTATTATTCACGGTACTGAAGATTCATTAGTACCTTATTCCAATGTAGTTTTTATGGAAAAAGCATTTAAAAACGCCCAAAAAATAGAAACTATTTCCATAGATAAAGCCGATCATTTTATCCCTTGGACGCATTATGAAATTATTAAAAAGAGTTTGATCAGTTTGGAAAATTAAACTTCTAAACTTCCAGCAAAAACCATTTCGGCTGGACCTGTTAAAAATACGTTTTTATAGCTATTGTTTTCGACATCAAAACTAATCGTTAATTTTCCACCTAAAACATTAATGTTTATTTGATTTGAAGTTGTTTTATTTGTGGCATACATGGCAATTCCTACAGCAGTTGCTCCCGTTCCACAAGACAAAGTTTCATCTTCTACTCCACGCTCATAAGTACGAACTGAAAATGTGTCAGCCTCAATTTGTTCAACAAAATTAATATTACAGCCACTAGCATCGTACAAATCCGAGTATCGTAATCTTGCGCCTTCATTTTTAACATCAAAATGCACTAAATCATCTACAAATTGTACATGATGCGGCGAACCTGTATATACATATTCGTGCGAATTGAAATGTTTTACTTCGGTAACATCAATCATTTGAAGTGCAATTAAATTGTTTTCAAATTTTGCATAATGATACCCATCTGAAGCTTCAAAATGTGCTTCGTTTTCAATCACGCCTAATTGTTTCGCAAAAGCTACCAAACAACGACCTCCATTACCACACATCGTACTGGTGCTACCATCGGAATTATAATACACCATGGTAAAATCATACTTTTCGTGATTTTCTAATAAAATTAAACCATCACCACCAATGCCAAAACGTCGGTCGCATAAAAATTCAATTAGTTTGGTATTATTTTTGGGAAATGAATTATCACGATTATCAATCATAACAAAATCGTTTCCGGTTCCTTGGTATTTGTAAAAATTTATTTGCATGGTACAAAGATATTTATTTTTTTGCACAAAATTGCATTAGGGATTGCAGCGGCATCCTTTTTATTTTGTTCCTTGAGCTGTCATACTGAGCGGAGTCGAAGTGCTCAAGGAACAAAATAAAAAGATATAGCGGAAAGCCCGACCTGTAAGGAAATGCCCAAATGCTAAAAAGTGTTAAACATTGTTAATCGTGCGTTAAACGGAATTTTATATTTAAAAAACCTATTTATATTTACATTGTAAAACAATTTAAAAATGAACAAAATGAAAAATTTAGGAAGTCTATTTGTTGTATCATTACTGAGTGGTGCCGTTACTTTGGGTGCCTATAAATTCATTGAAAACCAAAAAAGTGATTCATTTATTACCACTTCACCAAATTATAACAAAGCGGTAAATTACAAAGGTGCAGAAAGTGTTGATTTTACAACTGGTGCAGACAAGGCTATACATAGTGTAGTACACGTAAAAAATGTTTCTATACGAACTTATACTGATCCTTGGGCATCCTTTTTTTATGGAGGTGGCACGCAACAACAAGAACAAATTGGCACAGGTTCTGGAGTGATTGTTTCAGAAGATGGATATATCGTAACAAATAATCACGTAATTCAGGATGCTACAGAATTAGAAGTGACTTTAAATAACAACAAAGCTTATAAAGCTAAATTGATTGGTACCGACAGTAAAATGGACATCGCCTTACTAAAAATTGATGCCGATGAAAAATTACCATTTATTGTTTTTGGAAATTCGGATAATATTAAAGTTGGGGAATGGGTTTTAGCAGTTGGAAATCCGTATCAATTGAATTCTACAGTTACCGCGGGAATTATTTCAGCAAAAGCTAGAAACTTAGATAAAGCGAGTATTCAATCTTTTATACAAACCGATGCAGCGGTGAATCCTGGAAACAGTGGTGGTGCTTTAGTGAATACAAATGGAGAATTAATTGGAATTAACACGATGATTTCTTCTCCAACAGGAAGTTATGCTGGTTATTCTTTCGCAGTTCCTTCGAACATTACGAAAAAAATTATTGAAGATTTGATGAAATTCGGAAACGTACAACGTGGAATTTTAGGGGTTGAAGGTGGCGAATTAAATGCGGAAGTAGCCAAAAAATACGGCATCAAACAAACAGAAGGTTTTTATGTGAATAAAGTTAATAAAAATTCTGGTGCAGAAAAAGTGGGAATTGAAAAAGGCGATATCATTGTTAAATTAGATGATACTAAAATTGCTTCATCAGCAGAAATGGCAACCGTAATTAATACGAAAAGACCTAATGATGTTGTAAAAGTTTCACTTTTAAGAGACGGTAAAAACATGGCTTTAAATGTGCCGTTAACGAAAAAAGAATTAATTGCTTATGAATTTAATGGAATTGAGTTTGAAGAATTAGATGCAATAGATAAGAAGCGATTCAATTTGAAAAACGGTATAAAAATCAAACAAGTTACGAATGAAGATTACAAAGAATATGCAGATGATTTAAAAGGTTCTATTGTAACTCGAGTAGATAACATGCTTGTAACAGACATGGAAAGTGTTTCGTCTTATTTAGCAAAAAAGGAAACAAACGAAAAAACACGTTATCTTATAATTGCCAAAAACGGACAGAAATATACCATCTTTTTATAATAAATTTATCTATAAATACTTAACCAAAAAAAATTCGCAAAACATAAAGCTTTGCGAATTTTTTTATTAATTGAATTCGTAATACGAACCAACTTCGAAACCAACAGAATTTAAACCGAAATTTGGCATTTGTAAGTTAGCATTTGACGCATGTCTGAACATACATTTTGCATCAAAAGATATTTTTTTCATTTTATAATTATATCCTACAGAAAGAATATCACTAAACGCAAATCCTTTTTTTAGTCGCTCCGTATCTGTATCGATATACATAGGTCCAGAATTTAATGTGGCATAAACAGACGAATTTACATTCAAATATCTTCTGTACACCATACCCACATTCAAAACATACTCATTTATGGTTTTCAAAGGCATGAATTTCGCTCTAAGTTCATCACCATTTACAACAGTATGACTGATAAACCAATAATTAATCATTTGATGTTTCGAACGATAATAACTAGGCTCGACTAATATTTCCCAACTGTGTTTTCGGGCTCTCGATAAATTAAAATGATTCGAGAACTTGATAATTTTATTTTCATAAAAATAATCATATTCTTGTTTCACGAAACTATTTTGATTGGCATATCCTAAAACTAAACCTGATCGCAACCATTTAAATCTAGGAATGGAATCTTGAGAAAAAGAACCTACTGAAATCAGTAAATTTAGGATTAAAAAATATTTTAATTTCATTTTATAAATTGATAATTTTTGCCAAAAGTAAAGAAAGTAAATCTAACCGAAAGTATAATTATCTATTTTAGAAAACTAATCGTTAAAAAATGTAAAAAAGTTTTACGAAAACGATTGAAATATATACTTTTGCATCAAATTAGTAACACAATCTATATTTTCATGAACAACAACACTATTTACGAAAAAGAATTAGCTTTTCAAGCAGACAGAAGAAAAGCATGTGTAGAATTCGTTAGAATTATAATCGATTTATGGTTCGACAAATCTATTGAACTAGTATTATTTAGAAATCAATTGATTGATAGAAATGTTAGTGACATCATTAACTTACACGAATATGCTGGTGCTTTCGTAGAAAAACCAATTAATATTTTTGATTCGGTTGAAATTGCTAGAGCTATTGAAAATTTAGATTTACCACCTTCTCGTATTGATATTGGAAAATTAACGTACGAATTTCACTTAGAAGACGATAAATATAATGATGCTACTGCTTTCGTTATTGACAAATTGAAAAATGCAAAAGATACTTCTGAAATTGTTCCTAAAGATGTAGTGCTATACGGATTTGGACGTATTGGTCGTTTATTAGCTCGTGAAATGATGAGCAAAATTGGTAAAGGTCAACAATTACGTTTACGTGCGATTGTAACTCGTGATAAAAATGATGCGGTTTTATTAGAAAAACGTGCTTCTTTATTACGATACGATTCAGTTCATGGTGATTTTGAAGGTTCTGTTACCGCAGATCCAGAAAACAATGCTTTAATTATCAACGGAACAACGGTTCATATTATTACAGCAAATTCTCGAGA
>MGWJ01000111.1:0-7306 GCA_001800945.1 Flavobacteria bacterium RIFCSPLOWO2_12_FULL_31_7 | reverse complement strand
AATGACGCTTTAGTTATTGATAACACGGGTGCTTTCACAACTGAAGAAGCCTTAGCAAGACATTTAACTTCTAAAGGTGCAGATAAAGTTTTATTAACTGCTCCAGGAAAAGGTGTTCCAAACATAGTTTATGGTGTAAACCACGAAGATTACAACCCAGATGAAGTAAATATTTTCTCTGCTGCTTCTTGTACAACAAATGCTATTACACCAATTTTAGCTGTTGTTGAAGAAACTTTAGGTGTAGTTAAAGGACATTTAGAAACGATTCACGCCTATACAAACGACCAAAACTTGGTAGATAACATGCACAAAAAATACCGTCGTGGTAGAGCGGCAGGTTTAAACATGGTAATTACTGAAACTGGTGCTGGTAGCGCGGTTGCAAAAGCTTTACCAAGTTTAGCAGGTAAATTAACTTCAAACGCTATTCGTGTTCCTGTTCCAAATGGTTCATTAGTAGTTTTAAATTTAGAAGTTGGTAGAGAAACTTCAGTGAAAGAATTAAACGAAATCATGAAAAAATATGCTTTAGAAGGAAACTTAGTAGAGCAAATTAAATATTCAATGAACAACGAATTAGTTTCTTCTGATATTGTTGGAACAGCACAGCCTTCTATTTATGATAGTAATGCTACAATTGTTTCTGGAGATGGTAAAAATATCGTTTTATACATTTGGTATGATAACGAATATGGCTACAGTCACCAAGTAATTCGTTTAGCGAAATATATTGCTAAAGTAAGACGTTATATGTACTACTAGTAGATAGCAAAATATAAATTAAGCATCCGTCTCGATAAAAATTGAGGCGGATTTTTTTTATCGTCAATCTGAAAATTGCATCTATTTGAAGTACTAAATGTATTCTGATAAAATAATTTATTAATTTCTGATTATTAAATGTTTATATTCGTAAATTATTAAAAACAAAAAACAATTATGAAAAAAATTAAACTTTTATGTTTTGCGATAGTTTTAATGTCGCAATTAGGATTTTCGCAAAAGAAAAAAATTGCAGTAGTTACTTTTTATGCCAATAAAATGGTAGATTTTGCAGATTTAGGTATTGGAGCAGATGTGCTTTTAAAAGATGTTTTAGATTTAAGAGATAATCCAAATTTTAATTTAACTCCGTTATTAGAACAATACCACAACAATTTTTTCAATACTTATTCAAAAGAATTACCGTTCGAATTATTGCCTGAAAGCGACGTATTAAACAATGCAGCTTATCAAGCATTTGAACCTAAATTTGATTTATCAAAATATCAAGCTAAGAATTATTTAATGTATGATAAATACAAATACATTTATGAAGGACTAGGAGGACAAGCAAACGAAGTTGCTGTTGCTAAGTTATTTGCAGATAAAGCTGATGGTGTTTTATTTGTGAATATTGATTTTGCATTAGAAAAAGGCTTTGGTATTGGTGGTACAGCGACAGTAAAAATGAGAGCAACTACTAGAATGGCTTTATATAATAAAACTGGAGAAAAAGTTTTTGCTTTTTCAGAATCTGAGCGTTCAAAAAAGACTTCTGTAATGGTTGGTGGAATTCCAGTTATGAGTCCAGAGAAAATTTTACCAATGTGCGAAAGTGCTTTAACTGAACTTATGGGTGATTTAAGTAAAAGAATAGCTAAGATTACAAAAAAATCAGAAATGAAACTATAACATTATAATGATTTCTTTAATAAACTGCCTCAAAAAGGCAGTTTTTTTCTTTTATACACATTTCGTAACTTTACTAATCTAACTAAAATTAGCAATTATGGGAATTTTAAAAAAAATAGTGTTTTTCATTTTAGCACTAATCGGTTTATTTTTACTTGTAGGATTGATTGTGGATAAAGAATATACAGTTTCTCATACCATAACCATTAACAAACCACAAGAAGAAGTTTTTAATTACATGAAATTATTTAAAAACCAAGAAAAATATAGTGTTTGGGTAATGGCCGATCCAAATATCAAATTAAAATACGAAGGTGAAGACGGAACAGTTGGCGCCAAAGTTTCTTGGGATGGAAATGATGATGTCGGTGCTGGCTCACAAACTATCACAAAAATGACAAATGAACGTATTGATGTTGATTTGCATTTTATCCGTCCAATGGAAGGCAATCAAAAAGGTGCCACTATCGTAAAAGCAATTGACGGAAATTCTTGTTCAGTTACGGAAGAATTTTACGGAAACGACCCTTACCCTATGAATGCCTTATCTTTTATTGGAAAATATTTTATCCAAGATGCATTCACAAAAAATGGAGAAAACGTAAAGAAAATTTTAGAAAAGTAATATTAGACCTGACAGGTTTAAAAACCTGTCAGGTCTTTTTATTTATGCTGTTTTCTTCTGAGTGAAATAATAAACTGGAATTCCTAACAGTACAATTCCTAAACCTAAGCCAGTATTTCTTGTATCGTATATTAGTAAAATGACACTAATAATAGTAATCAATACAATATATAAAATAGGTACGAATGGATATCCAAAAGCTTTATAAGGTCTTGGTGCATCTGGTTCTTTTTTGCGAAGAATGAAAATTCCGTAAATAGTTAGCACATAAAACAACAAATTCGCAAAAGTAGCATAGGTTAATAAATCGCCATATTTCCCAGACAAACACAAAACAGAAGCCCAAATACATTGCATCCAAAGTGCTTTTTCAGGAACTTGATTTTGGTTTAATTCACCAGCACTTTTAAAAAACAAACCGTCTTTACTCATCGCATAAAACAATCTTCCTCCAGCTAAAATTAATCCTGAATTACATCCAAAAGTTGATATCATAATTAATCCAGCCATAATAAAAACACCTGCATTTCCGAATATTACGGAAGCAGCACTTGCTCCTAACCTATCTTCATTGGCAAATTTAATTCCTTGTCCTAAAAAATCTTCCGATAATGGATTTCCATCTAAAGGCAGTAAAGAAAAATAAGCTAAGTTGGCTAGCAAATAAATTATCGTCACAATTAAAGTTCCTAAGAATAAACTTTTTGGAATATTTTTTTGTGGTTCTTTAATTTCTCCAGCGATAAAAGTAATGTTATTCCAGGCGTCAGAAGAAAACAACGAATTAATCATCGTAAAACCAAGCATTCCTATAATCGCAAAACCTGTTAAAACTTCTGTTGTTACTTTTCCATCTACAATTGTAGTTTTAGAAGCCGCCCACATATCAGTGAAATTATTCGCTAAAGTATCCGATTGTAATCCTACATACAAACCAAAAACAATTAAAGCAAATAAAGCAATTAGCTTGGCTGCTGTAAAAACAAACTGCAAGTTTTTACCACTTTTTACTCCTTGATTATTGATGACTGTCAAAATTACAATACTTAAAATCGCTAAAACTTGCTGGTATTGAATCTTATACGAACCAATCTCCATTAAACTTTCACTTAAAACTGGGAAAAATATAGCCGTATATTTAGCAAAAGCTACAGCAACAGCAGCAATTACTCCTGTTTGAACTACCGTAAAAACTGTCCAGCCGTATAAAAAAGACATCATTTTTCCGTATGCACGCTGAATGTAAACATATTGTCCACCAGCTTTGGGCATCATTCCGGCTAATTCGCCATAACTTAAGGCGGCAGCAAGAGTTAGAAAACCGGTTAAAATCCAAGCTAATAAAATCCAGCCTGCTCCACCAATATCTCTTGCCATGATTGAAGTTACAATAAATATTCCGGAACCTATCATTGAACCAGCTACTAAACTGGTTGCATTTAACAATCCTAATTCTTTTTTAAACTCTGTTTTGTTCTCCATAGTAAAATTATAGTTTTGCTAAAGATAAAAAAAGAAAACGATTTTCAACGAAGAATATAAAATCGAAGTATTATTCTGGAATCACTCTGTTGATTTGTACGAATCGTTTGTCGTAATAGTCTTCGGAAACGGAAGAAATAATTACGCCCGAACTTGTGGAAGAATGCACAAATTTGATATCCTCTTCAGAAACTTCGGTAATTAAACCAACGTGATTAATTTTAGATGAACCACCTGTTGCAAAAAAGATTAAATCTCCTTTTCGAGCCACACTTTTATCAATTTTTACACCAACTGAAGCTTGTTCAGAAGACGTTCTTGGCAGCGTGATATCAATAGTTTTAAAAGTAGCAAACATCAATCCGGAACAATCAAAACCTTCTGAATCAGTTCCACCACTTCTATATTTTGTCCCTATTTTATTTGATGCAGTTACGATTACAGCTTCCACATTTGTTAAACCTTCCGTTGAAAGGGTCAGAATTTCTTTTGGGAAAACAACTTCTTCAGCAATCCCTTCCTTTTCTATTTTTTCCGAAGATCGAATTACTAATCTCGTACCAACAGCTAAATCATTTTTAATTTGAGGATTCAAACTTTCTAATTCGGCAATACTGACTTTATATTTTTTCGAAAGTCCGTATTTAGTTTCTTTAGGCAAAACGGTATGATACACTTCTTGAAATTCATTTGTACCTTTATTTTTCTCTTTTTGGTCCTTTTCTCGCTTTGGCTTTTCAACCACAACTTTTTCTGGAACGGAATTATTTTTAGAATTCGAAAGTCGTAAAACCTGACCTACTTTCAAACCTTCTGATGCAACAGTTGGGTTCAATTCCTTCAAATTTTCAATACTAATATTGTATTTCTTAGACAATCCGAAAAAGGTTTCTTTGGCAACAACTTCGTGCTCTATGACTTTTTCTATTTCCTTTTTCTCAGAAATTTTTAAAACGGAATGTACTGCCAAGCCTTTTTTCGCTGCTGGATTCCATTTTTCTAATTGAGAAACAGAAACATTATATTTTTTTGAAATACTATAAAGCGATTCTCCTTTACGCACTGTATGTTGTAAGTTTTCTTGAGAAAAACCTAAACTTACCAAAAGTAAAAATATGCTTGTGATTAAAAATTTCATTTTATTGTAACGTAAAAAATCGAGAAATAGTATAAAAAATCAGGTGTAAGTATCAATTTTAACACTTACACCTGATTTATAAATTATTTTATGAAATTATCTTTTGTAATTCTGTTTAGCCACCCAATCTGCATATTTAGCGGCCACTTTTAAATGCTCATCATAACTTGTTGCAAATTCGTGATATCCAAATCTTTCTACACTCGCACAGAAATAGATGTAATTATGTTTTTCTGGACTTAAAACTGCATCAATAGCAGAAACATCTGGCATAAAAATTGGTCCTGGAGGTAAACCTGTATTTCTATAAGTATTATATGGAGAACTAATCATTAAATCGTTGTGCATAACACGTTTAACCACTAAATCCCAATTGTTTGATTGTTGTTTTAACGCGTAAATAACCGTTGGGTCAGCTTGTAAAGGCATATTTCTATTCAATCGGTTTAAGTATACACCTGCTACTTTTGGTCTTTCATCCGCTTTAGCCGTTTCTTTATGTACGATTGAAGCTAAAGTATATACTTGAGCTGGTGTTAAATTTAAAGCTTTGGCTTTGGCTAATCTAGTATCATTCCAAAATCTTTTGTATTCTTTCGTTAATTTTTCTGCTAATTCTTCTGGAGAAATATTCCAATAGAATTCGTAGCTATTTGGAATAAAAAACGACATTACATTGTCTTTATTCAAACCATTTTCTTGTAAAAAAGTATCATTTGTGAAAATATCCTTTAATTTTGTGGTATCTGGTTCAATTTGCGAGGCTAATCTCACGAATAAATCATCTACTTTTTCCTGATTGTTAAACGCTAATTTTACAGGAACATTTAAACGTAAAGCACGTACAATACTGAAACTACTCATTCCTTTTTTCAACAAGAATTTTCCAGGTTTTACATTGGTATCATAGTCTCTTTTAGAAGCCACCCAATCAATTTTGTCTTGATTTTTGATATATGGTGCTAAAATTTTCTTTACATCTTCGTATTTAGAATCTGTTGGTACGTATACAAATACTTCCTCTTCTTCAAATTTTGTATTTCCTGTAAAGGCTTTATTGATTACATATCCACCACAAATCATTATGAATACAGCTCCAATAATGATAATTCTTCCGAATAATTTTTTTGCTCCCAAAATTTTTATTTTTTATGTATTAATTGAAAAAGTACTTCATCTACAAAAGTACCCTTTATTTTATTCCAGTCTTTTTTTATGCCAATTTTCTGAAATCCAAAATTACTAAAAAGCAATAAACTAGCTTCATTATTTGTAGTAATATTTGCAAATAATTGATGTAAATTCAAATTTGTGAAAGCGTAATTAGAAATAAGCTTTAGTGTTTCTTTTCCAATTCCTTGATTTCTAAAGTTTTCCGAAATAATAATTCCAATTCCGGCACGACTATTTTTCGCATCAAAATCAAACAAATCAATTAATCCAATTTTTTCATTGGTTTCAGACAAAACAATAACCAATCGTAATTGCTTGGCTTCAAAAATATCTTGCTGTGCATTTTCTAAATACTGCTTCAAAACCCATTTACTATAAGGCGTTTGCGTATTACTCACTTCCCAAATCGATTCGTTGTTTTCTATTTCGTATAGAAAATCTAAATCCTCTGGTTCGAGAGCTCGCAAATGGATATTTTGTCCTTTTAATGTCATGTTGTTTTTTTTACCGCAAAGACGCTAAGGTTTTCGCAAGGTTCGCAATGTTTTTTTAACCACATAGGTATCAATTTCCTTTGTGAGTATAGGCGCTTCATTTAAAATAATTTACAAAATATCAAATCTCATAGTCTCTTTTTCTCCCAATTACCAAATCACCCTATCTCCAAACTCAATACTAAGAACTCACAACTCACTTCAATGCTTCAGCAATTTTCAACGCACATTTTTCACCATCAATCGCAGCAGAAATAATTCCACCTGCGTAACCAGCTCCTTCTCCGCAAGGATATAAACCTTTAATTTGAAGGTGTTCAAAAGTAAAATTATCTCTTGGAATACGAACAGGCGATGATGTTCTACTTTCTGGCGCGTGTAAAATCGCATCGTTAGTCAAATAACCTCGCATCGCTTTTCCAAAAGCTGAAAAACCTTCACGCATGGTTTGTGTTAAAAACGAAGGAAAAACTTCGCCTAATTCTACGGAAGTTGTTCCTGGTACATACGATGTTTTCGGGATGTCTTTTGAAACTTTTGTCTGCGTAAAATCTATCATTCTTTGTGCAGGAACTTTTTGTGTTTTTCCTGCCAATTGCCAAGCTTTTTGTTCAATTTGTTTTTGAAATTCCATTCCTGCTAATGGTCCGAATTTTTCAAAAGGTTTGAAATCTTCCAAACGTAATTCGACCACAATTCCAGAATTCGCAGTTGCTT
>MGWJ01000110.1 GCA_001800945.1 Flavobacteria bacterium RIFCSPLOWO2_12_FULL_31_7 | reverse complement strand
TTTTTTATTGGCGTATTGAATATTGTCTAATTGCACATTAACGAAACTCTTTCTTAATTCGAGCAATATCACGTTTGGTATCGTTTTCTTTCATCGTTTCGCGCTTGTCGTAATTTTTCTTACCTCTACATAAAGCAATTTCTACTTTTGCGAAACCTTTTTCATTCGTATATAATCGTAAAGGTACAATGGTTAAACCTTTATTATCCGAATCTTTATCTAATTTTTTAAGCTCTTTTTTGTTCAAAAGCAATTTGCGTTCACTTTTTGCTTTGTGGTTATAATGTGTACCAAAAGCATATTCTTCAATAGTTGCATTAATCAAAAACAATTCTGTATGATCATTGAATTCGCAAAAACTTTCTGCAATTGAGGCTTTTCCTAATCGAATAGATTTAATTTCTGTTCCAGTTAATACAATTCCAGCGTCATATTTGTCTATGATTTCATAGTCAAATCGCGCACGTTTATTTAATATATTTATAATCTTTTGCATAATAGGCAAAACTAAGGTTTATTTTTGAAATAGCCATAAAAAAGCTTTTGCTTGTAAACACTCATAAAGTAAAGACTATAATGAATGACTTGCAAACAAAATAATTAGTTAGAAATGAAAGAAAATCTTTAATTTGTACGATTAACATTTGTTCATAAATATAAAAAAGTGTAACTTTATCTATCTTAACCTAACCCATTAAAATTTTACTATTATGAGCGATTTTCAACTAATTGAAAAAGAAGAAGTTGCTTCTTTGAAATTTCCACATAACGATGTCATGTCTGATAAAGATGATGTGATACAACGTAAATCAGATTTAGAGCGCGCTTTGACATTGGGAAATTTAGAACATTTAAAAATTAAAATCTTTTTTGAAGATGAATCTACCAAAAGAGTCACAGAAACTACTGTTTGGGGAATTACCGCAGACGAAGTAATCTTAAAAAAAGGTGTTGTGATACCAATAAACAGAATCCACAAAATAATTTAATTATTAAAAACAGAATTATGAAAAAAATCTTTTTATTATGTTTATCAATGATGCTATCAATGGGAGCGTTTGCTCAAGAAACATCAGCAGGAGAACAAAGAGCTAAAATTGAAAAAGCCAAAAAAGAACGTGTAGCAAAAGAGAAAAAAGCGAAAGCCAAAAAAGAAGCAGAAGTAGCCAAAGAAAAGAAAGAAGCTACCGCCAAAAAAGAAGCTGCTAAAGCCAAAGCAACTAAAGAAAAAACAGATGCCAGAGCAAAAATAGCCGACAAAAAGGCCAAAGAAACTAAAGAAGCAGCTGATAAATTAAAAGCAGACAAAGCGAAAGCAGACAAAGCAAAAGCTACTGCAAAAGCGAAAGCAGCTAAAGCGAAAGAGAATAGTGCTTCCGCAACAGGAACTGCAAAATCGGCAGCGGGAAAAGCTAAAGCAACAGGAAATAAAGCAGAAGCCACAGCTAATAAAACAGAAGCTAAATCTAAAGTGAAGAAAAAAACACCAGCTGAAATTAAAGAAGATATGAAAGAAACTCCAGCTTCAAGAGCAGCTGAGAAAAAAGTAGCCGACAAAGCAACCGGTATGTATAACGGTAAAAAAGTTTACACTGGACCAAGAGGTGGAAGATACTACATTAATAAAAATGGTAATAAAACTTATATTAGCGACGACAAATAAAAGTTAGAATACTATAAAACCAAAAATCCCATATTGTTTTAACTACAATATGGGATTTTTTTTATTAGTTTTGCGCCAAATAAAAAATTAATGTTCAGAATCTTAGCCCAAATTAATAAAGCACTTTTACCAAGTTATTCCAAACAACGTTTGGATTTAGCTAAAGCTACCAAATTGCAAAAAGCAATTATTGCTTGGCGTTATATTATTACTTGTAAAGCTTTAGATGAAGCTAATAAGTAACAGCCGCAAATATTTCTTTTCCAGTTAATTTATTTCTGCCATTTAAAAAGGTTAATTCCATCAGGAAATTTACTTGGACTATTTCTCCACCTAATTCTTCTACTAATTTACAAACGGCTTCTGCGGTTCCGCCAGTGGCTAGTACATCATCGTGAATTAGGACTTTATCGCCTGGTTGAATGGCATCTATATGTATTTCTAAACTATCGGTTCCGTATTCTAAAGCGTAAGATGCTGAAATGGTTTGATAAGGTAGCTTTTTTGGTTTACGAACAGGAATAAATCCAGCGTTTAATTTTTGAGCCAAAAGCATTCCGAAGAAAAAACCACGACTTTCTACACCAATTACTTTATCAATTTTTCTATTGATTACGGTGCTTGCCAATGTATTTAAACATAATTTTGTGGCTTCGTGATTGAGTAATAGTGGTGTAATGTCTTTAAAAAGTATTCCTTCTTTAGGAAAATTTGGTACATCTCTGAAAAAATCTTCAATTTTCATGGGTTATTTGTTAGTTTTTATAGAATAGTTAAAAGTACAGCATGTTGATTTACAATGGTATGATAAAGCTACTGTTTTTTATTTATTTATTTTTATAAAAAAAGATTTGGAGGGAATAGATTTATTCCTATATTTGCACTCACAAAAAACAGGCCTCGTGGCGCAACTGAATAGCGCATCTGATTACGGCTCAGAAGGTTTCTGGTTTGAATCCAGACGAGGTCACAAAATGAAAAGAGTATCAAGAAATTGATGCTCTTTTTTTGTTTGTAGGCAGGTATTGTAAATCCGCGCTATCAAGTGCAATACTTTTATGTTTTGTATTTTAATTTTATGAAGGCTAAACCATCTCTTAAAAAATTACTTTTTGAGTTGGGTGTATTTTCATTTTCTATTTCTATTTCGAACTCTCTTTTGGGTATGATGTATTTTTCGCCATTTAAGTTTATTAAAGAAAAAAATAAATAATTGATTAAAAACAAGTTCAATACTAGTACTGTTTTTGAAATACTATTCATTTTTCTTTCGTTTTGGATTTCTATCAGACATTTATATGAACAGTATGTAAAAATAAATAGATTGAGAAGAATTAAAACACCAAAAAAAGATTCAATTTGATTGAAAATTAAGATTTGAATAAAACTGTATAAAAAAGACAATATAATGGTTCCTATGAAATAATAGCTAGCCCATTTTAATTCGGTTTGGTGTTTTTCTTTTACTTGTTCTGGTTTCATTTTCTTATGATAGGAAAGGTATTTACGTTATTTGACGACTATTCTTTCGCTTTATTATTGTTTTTTTTCTATCGAATTTGCTCTTTTAAATTGAACATATTTTTTTCTGGAAGTATAATAATAATCAATCGATTTGTAGATTTTGCCTCGCTTTAGTAAGATTCGTTTAAAATTGGATTCGAAATGAGTTAGCTCTCTATTTTTGATTAGAGTTAAATCGGAATCTTTAAAATTTAATATTCTCTTTCGTCCTTTATCTGTGAATTCTCCAACACCAAACCATGTTTGCCCGTCATCTGTATGAAAATAATGTTTAAATGTACCATCGTTAAAAAACACATAGCGATTGCTAAATAGGACAGAATTGGATTGAATGTAAACAATACTATCTTGAGCATGGAGGTTTGAAATGGTTAGTATAATCACTAGTACAAAACTTATTTTGATTTTTTGCATACTTAGGTTTTATAAGGCTTTTTTTACTTTGTAAAATTGGGTGTGTTTTTTTAGTTTTTCAAATATACGTAACTTCTTAGATAATTGTGGATTGTAAGATGTGGGTTTTGGGTTTTCTTCTTATGGTTAAGAGTTTTCTTCGTGCGTTTAGGAGTTTTCTTCGTGCGGTTGCGAGTTTTCTTCGTGCGTTTAGGAGTTTTCCTCGTGTGGTTGAGAGTTTTCTTCGTGCGTTTAGGAGTTTTCCTCGTGTGGTTGAGAGTTTTCTTCGTGCGGTTGCGAGTTTTCTTCGTGCGTTTAGGAGTTTTCCTCGTGCGGTTGCGAGTTTTCTTCGTGCGTTTAGGAGTTTTCCTCGTGTGGTTGAGAGTTTTCTTCGTGCGTTTAGGAGTTTTCTTCTTACGGGTGGAAAAAAACAATGGGGGGGTGTTGTATTTTATATGGTAGGTAACTTATCTCTTTACATTTCTAAAAAGAATACCATTAACTTGTGCGTATTCTGGGCTTGTGTTTCCAAAAACGGATTTTACGTATTTTTTTACTTCTAATGCGGTATCTACTAATCCTGTTGTTGGGTTATATAAGGTTTTGTTGCGTGCTATTCTTGAGTTGTTGACATTTATATATGCTGTGGTTACGGCATTGTTTTTAGCAATTAAATCTGCTTGTTTGGTGGTTAGGGCGATTAGCTTTAAATCGTTTTCATTTGGAAGGTAACTGTTTTCCGATTGTAGTACAGAAACTAATGCTGCAAAGTGTTGGATTAATTGGTCGTACGATTGTTGGCTAGAACTTATTGTTTTGGGTACGGGTGCATTTGGGTCTGTTGGTGTTTGAATTGCGGCTGCTCTTTTGCCTTGTAATTTGCGGTTGAAACCTTTGGCATCGCTGATTTTTTCTTTTGGTGCGTTTGTCGTTTGCAGAGCATTTACCAAACGAGTTGACAATGCTTTTAGTCCTGAGAACGTTATCATTCTGTCGTTCACGGCATTGTTGTAGGCAGTATTTTTTGAGATAACCTCTGCCAATTTGGTTTCTGCTGTTGTAGCCATTGCATTGAGCTGGGGGATTTTTAGTGCCTCTTTAGAGGGATTGTAGGTTGCTCCGTAGGCTGTTACGAAGGCAATAAGTTCTTGGAAGTTGGCCATGTTCTTCGCATGTCCTGTCTCTGAAGTAGACGCCATAATTTAAGGGTTTTAATTGTTGTTAATAAAAAATTATGGGCGCGAAAATAGCAAAATAAATTCATCAATGAAAGATTTTTATTACAATTTTTGCGGTGAGCGGTGAATGGTGAAAAGGAGTGAAGTGGGAAATAAAAAGAGTATCAAGGGATTGGTGCTCTTTTTGGGTTGTTTTGTTAGTGGGCACGGATTGTAAATCCGCGCTATCGAGTTTGCTGTGCAAAGTCTCCTGACTTTGAACTTTTTTTGTAATTTATTTATAGCTCAAA
>MGWJ01000109.1:8149-9827 GCA_001800945.1 Flavobacteria bacterium RIFCSPLOWO2_12_FULL_31_7 | reverse complement strand
TAAATTTTAACTTACTTTGTGTAAATATAAACATAAAAAATAAAACTATGAAAAAAATTATTTTCTTAAGCTTATTTACATCTGCTCTTTATTCGCAAACAACCATTTATAGTGGAAATGGTACACTTTCCGCTAACAGAACTGTAACAATGAATGCTAAAAATTTAACATTTAATCCTTCAACAGCGAATTCTCAATTTTTTATTAATGGGACTAGCGGTAAAATTGGTATTAACACTATAACTCCTTTGGGTTTTTTAGATATTAATAACAATTCAATAAATGGCGCAACTTACACAGACGGAATTGATGCTTTTAATAAAAACATGTTAATAAATGCTGGTTACACCATTAATGGTATGGGGCAAAAAACTTTTAAGTTTTCAGATATGCCTGCAAGTAATATAAGTGCATTACCAGTTATACATCTTGCAATAGAAGATAGAGCCGATTTTAATAGACTAAGATTTTATGCTTACCAAGGAGGAGGTTCATCATTTGGTCTATATAATAAACTACAAGAAGAAATATATAGAGTTGAAGAAGATGGAAACAACAAAACTACTCTTACGTTACCAAAAGCGGATTCATATTTAGGAATTGGTACAACAAGTTTTATTGATGGTTCAGATGTTTATAGATTATCTGTAAAAGGAGCAATTAGAGCACATGAAGTTAAAGTTTATACAACTTGGGCAGATTATGTTTTCAAAGAAGACTATAAATTACCATCTTTAAAAGAAGTGGAAGATTATATAAAATTAAATGGACACTTAATTAATGTACCAAGTGCTGCACAGGTAGAAAAAGAAGGAATTAAAGTTGGTGAAATGACTAAAATTCAACAAGAAAAAATTGAAGAATTAACATTGTACATTATTCAACAAAATAAAGATATTGAAGAATTAAAAAATCAAGTAAAAGCTTTAATTGAAAAAGTTAAATAAATAATATTAATCTAATTAAAATCTTAAATTATGAAAATATTATATTTATTCATTTTATCAATAACTGTTAGTTCATGGGGACAAATTAATAACCATTGGAAACTTGGGCAAACGGACTTAAACTTTACAAATCCAACACCTGTTGCAAATGTTATTGCAAATGGAAATTATGGAAAAGCTAATATTAGTGATGTTGCAGGAAATTTATTGTTTTATACTGACGGAGTAAAAGTTTGGAATAAAAACCATATTATAATGACAAATGGTACTCAGTTACTTAATGAATCAACTGCAAATATTTTAAATACTATCATTGTTCCAAACCCAGGTAATTCTTCACAGTATTATATTTTCACATCCTTTAATCCTGCATGTCTTTGTATTGTTACAAATCCAGCTAATTATGTTTATTCGATTGTAGAAATAAATACTGCAAATCCTTTGGGAATAGTTTTAGATATAGGTAATGTAGATACTGGTGCAGGCATTACTACATATACAAAATACTTAAAAGATAGTAGTAACACTAAAATTGAAAACAATTTGAGTTATGGCTCTCTTACAATTACTAAAAATAATCTAGACAATGAATATTGGTTAATTGCTCAATCCAAAAATAAATTATTGTCATATAAAATAAATAATTTAGGATTAAATGTAATTCCAATTGAGTCAAACTTTTCAAGTAATCAAATTTTCAGTCCTGGCACACAAGATCCTGATACTGGTGC
>MGWJ01000109.1:0-8139 GCA_001800945.1 Flavobacteria bacterium RIFCSPLOWO2_12_FULL_31_7 | reverse complement strand
TAGGTAAAAATTTAAAGTATCATCAGACAATAAGTTTTTGGTAGGTATGCAAAAACAAGCTATAACAGTTAATGATCCTCCACAAAACACAGGTTACTTCTATAGAGTTAACTTTGATAGTTCAACAGGTTTATTTACTAATTATCAACAATTTTATGGTGGAATGAATATTAGAGATTTTGAATTAGCTTCAAATTCAAATAATGCTATCTATATTCGTGGATTAAACTCTCCATTAGGTCAGCAAGAAGGCGAAATTCTTGTTAAAGATTTAATTAATTTATCCACAAATCCTAGACTTTTAAATGAAAATGCAACTTCAACAGTTTCTAGTAAATTTACGTATTTACAAAAAGACAGGCATGGCAATCTTTTAGTTAGTTCTTATTCTACCGATTTAAATAAAAATAAATATATTCATAGAATATCAAATCAAAATTCATTTGCTAGCTCTTATGTTGAAACTAATTTTGTTTATCTAAACAATTATACAATTGATGTATTACCACAAGTAATTCCTGAATTAATCGCTTTACCATCTTGTTCACTAACTCCTTTAACTCTAAATAGTGAAACAAATACAGGTTCAATTGTTTATGAAAATTATAGCAGTATTACAACAGAAATAAATTATAATATAACATTAAGTACTCAAGATGTTACACTAAAAGCAAATAATTATATTTTATTAAAACCTAATACACATATAAAATCAGGTTCAAAATTATTAGCTAAAATTCAACCTTGTTCAATTACTCAAAGTAAAATGAGTAATTTAGATGAAGGCAAAAAAAATGAGCAAATCAAATCAAATTTAGACATTATCATGTATCCAAATCCATCAAATTCTATTGTTACATTTAATTCTACTGAAGAAAGAATAAATAAAATAACAATCGTTTCATTAGATGGTAAACAAGTTATTAACCAGTTAGTAAATAACTTAAAAGAATTTCAATTAAATGTTTCTATTTTAGAAAACGGTATTTACATCGTAAGTGTTGAAACTAAAGAAGGAAAAACGCATACACAAAAATTAATTAAAAACTAATTTTTAACAAATTTAAAAAGCGGCTTAAATAATTTTAAGTCGCTTTTATTATATAGATATTAATTAGATTCAAAAATCTTTAGCCATTCTGCACCAATAGTTTCTAAACTAAATTGTTTGACACTTGACAAGGCGTTTTCTTTACACTGTAAATATAAATTATTATCTGAAACAAACAGATTAATCGCTTAAATAAGTTTTTCTGAATCCTGATTTTCGACTAACAAACCATTACTTTCATTGGTAATTATTTCATTTGGTCCTGAAGCATAATTCCAGGAAATTATAGGTGTTTCACAAGCTAAAGATTCTAATAAAACCATTGGCATGCCTTCATATTTACTTGTTGAAACGGTAAACAAAGCGTTTTTATAATATCTAAAAGGATTTTTTACATTGCCTTTAAAAATCACCTTTTCTTGTAAACTCAAGCTTTCTGCCAATTTTATCCATTTCTTTTTTAGCTTTCCTTCACCTAAAATAATCAGTTTAATATTTTTCGATGGCAAAACCGATTTCGCATAACATGCTATTAATTTATCAAATTGTTTTATGTTTTTATTCATACTTCCAGCAGATAAAATATATTGAAAATCGTCTGAAATAGATACAGTAGCTTTTTCAGAAATGAATTCAAAATCAATTGGATTGTAAATTAATTGCGATGGAACAAACGTATATTTCGAGCTAACTTTTTCGTTAACTCCTTGTGAAACCGTTATAAATTGTTGGCAATTTTTATATAATAGTTTCGCTAAAAAGGTGTTTTTTGGAAGGTACGATTTCAGCTTAAAACTATGAATCGTTTGAATAAATTTTGGATAAACAAAGTTGTGAATGATGAATTCTTGCAAAAAATGTTGCTTTGTTCGAAAATCAATTACATAATCAAAATTATGATTAGCAAAGAATTCTTTCAAAGCAAAAAACCGCTTACTTCTACTCCACCAACTATTACTTTTATCTTTTAAATGTTCTAAATGAAATAATTGTCCAGCAAAATCATATTCAATTTTTCCAGAAAAAACCACATGATAAACTTCAAATTCCTGTTTATCAAAATATTTAGATAACAACGCAGCACAGCGCTCGGCACCACCATCTGAAAGTGTAACGGTAACTAAACAAATTTTTAATGTGGAAGATTTTTTATCCAAAAGTTATAGTTTTTAACAAATATAAAAATATTCAATAAACTATAGTTGTCATTCTTTAAATTTATAAATACTTTGTATATTTGGACAACTATTATAAAATACAAAATGCCATTTATTAAGACAACTGAGCAATCTTCAAAATACGAACATTTAGAAAAAATGTCTGTGAAAGAGTTGCTAACCAACATCAATACCGAAGATAAAACGGTTCCGTTTGCGGTTGAAAATGCTTTACCACAAATTGAAGCTTTAGTGGAACAAATTATTACTAAAATGAAAAATGGTGGACGTTTGTTTTATATTGGTGCAGGAACTTCTGGTAGATTAGGCGTTGTTGACGCTAGCGAATGTCCGCCTACATTTGGAGTTGATTTTGATACCGTTATAGGAATCATTGCAGGTGGAGATACTGCCATTAGGAAGGCTGTTGAATTTGCAGAAGATAATAAAGAACAAGCTTGGGAAGATTTACAAAAATGGAATATTAATCAAAATGATGTGGTCATTGGTATTGCTGCTTCTGGAACTACACCTTATGTAATTGGTGGTTTACAAAAATGTAATGAGCACAATATTTTAACTGGAAGTATTAGTTGTAATGCTGAAAGTCCGCTTTCAAAAACGGCAAATTATCCGATTGATGTGATTGTTGGACCAGAATTCGTGACAGGAAGTAGCCGAATGAAAGCCGGAACTGCTCAAAAATTAGTTTTGAATATGATTTCTACATCAACGATGATTGCTTTGGGAAAAGTCAAAGGCAACAAAATGGTGGACATGCAATTGAGTAACGATAAGTTAATTGATAGAGGAATTCGAATGATTATGGAAGAAATTCCGGTTACTTATGAAGTAGGTGCTAAATTATTAGAAGAATACGGAAGCGTTAGAAAAGCCGTTGATTTTTTTAACAGTAAAAGGTTTTAAATTATAAGAGCCAAGTAAAAAGGCAAAAGATAAAAGTAATAAAATCAGTTAATTAATAGAATCTGAAACAAGTTCAGATTAAAAAAAAAGTAAAATATGAAATCAAAGATTCATGAACACCAAAAAAACAATGTAATTAGCGTGAGTAAAAAGTTAATCTATGTTAGTTTATTATTCGTTTCGTTTGTAAGCTTTTCACAAACTCGTTTCGTTACCAGAGAAATTCCAGCTGGACAAGCTATCGAAATGAAAGACAAAAAAATGTTCATTAATAATGAGCAAATTCCGTCTTACGAAATTAAGAAATACTTAAAAGATAATGATTATAAAGCCTATTCTTTATATACAAAAGCAAAAAACAAAAGTGTAATTGGTGGTTTATTACTAGGTTTAGGTTCTGTACTTGTAGTGAGTGACGCTGTAAAAGCAATGGTTACAGAAGGCGGAAACTATCCAACAGCCATGACTTATATTGGTGCAGGTTTCGCTGGAGTTTCCTATTTTGTTTTAAAAGGGAAAAATGAAAAGATGAAAAATGCCATTGATACTTACAATAATGGATTAAAAACAACAAGTGATTTAGAAAATCATTTTGAAGCAAGTTTAAATTTAGTTGCCAATCAAAATGGATTAGGTTTACGATTAAGTTTCTAATATGTCAGTTAACAAAGACGTTTTAAACAAAGGCCTTAGGTTTTTATTAGGCTCACTTCCTACTCTATTTATTGGTGTTTTTATCTTAAATAGTAGTTTTAAAAACCAAAAACATCCTTTATATGTTTACGTTCTAATTTTGGCAATACTAATTTGTGCTTATGCAGTATATTTAATGTTTAAAGGCATTAATACTATTATGAAAAGTATGTTTGGAAAGTAGAAGAACCAAGTAAAAAGTAAAAAGAACCAAGTAAAAATTATAATAAATAAAAACCATTGCGAACTTTGCGAGCCTAGCGGTTAAAAATAAAATGAAAAAAACAATACTATTATTTGCCTTAATCCTTGTTTCTTGTTACAAACAAGAAAGAACTTGTAAGGACTTCAAAACTGGAAAATTTACTTCAGAAACTACAGTTGAAGGAAAAAAATTCACCAGTTCATTTGAAAGAAATGATTCTATTCAAATTGAAAATTATAATAATGTAATTGATACTTTTTCCATTCGATGGATAAATGAATGTGAATATATCTTAGAAAATGTGAGACCAAAAAACAGAAATGAGAAAAAAGCAGTCCACGTTAAAATACTAAATACCAAAGATTTAAAATATAATTTTGAATATTCTTTTGTAGGCGATGCAAAAAAACAGTTTGGTTCTGTAACAAAACAACAATAATCTTCGTAAAATCTAAGTAAAAAACAAACTAACAAACTAAACTAAATGGAAATTTTATCAAATCCAAATGCTTGGGTAGCTTTATTAACCCTAACTTTTTTAGAAATTATTTTAGGAATCGACAACATTGTCTTTTTATCTATTGTATCAGGAAAACTTAAAGCAGAAGACCAACCAAAAGCCCGAAGAATTGGTTTATTATTAGCTATGGCTTTTAGAATCGTTTTACTTTTTGGAATTACTTGGGTAATGAGTTTGAAAGACTCTTTCTTTGATTTTGATTGGGGATTTGTTTCTGGAGGATTAAATGGCCAAAGTTTAATTGTATTTGGTGGAGGTTTATTCTTACTTTACAAATCGGTTTCTGAAATTCATCATAAATTAGAAGGTGAAGAAGAAGGAACTTCTGGAAAAGCAAGTAATACATTAAGTGCAGCCATTATTCAAATTGCTTTATTAAACATTGTATTCTCATTTGATAGTATTTTAACTGCTGTTGGATTAGTAAGTGCTGCTGAACCACCAATGGGTTTCGGACCGGCAGGAGCTTTAGAAATTATGATTGCTGCAATTGTTATTTCAATAGTAATTATGCTAATTTTTGCTGGACCAGTTTCTAAATTCGTAAACGAACATCCAACAATTCAAATTTTAGGATTATCGTTTTTAATTTTAATTGGAGTAATGCTTTTAGCTGAAGGTTCACATTTAGCTGAGATTAAATTCTTTGGAGGAACAGAAGTACATAGTATTCCAAAAGGATATTTATATTTTGCTATTTTCTTCTCATTATTCGTAGAATTCTTGAATTTAAGAATGAAGAAAAACAGTAAAAAACCAGTGGTTTTACACAATAGTAAAATTATGGATAAGAAATTAGAAGATACAGATTTAACGAATTAAACATTAAAGTCTCGAATGAATTTTCGGGACTTTTTTTATTATGATAATCCCGAATATTCTTCGGGATTTTTTTTGTCTATAAGCGAAGAAAATATTAACAAATTTTACGGAAGTCCCGTAATAACAACAAAATATACTTAAGTAAATTCACATTATATAATTCATGAACTTATTTCTAACAGAACTTATACTTTTATTTCAATCGTAAATTATCAGAACTTACAGAAATACAGATTGAAATCTATTAGTAAATGCCCTCTTTTCTAATTTTAACTTAATTATTTATTACATTTTAAAACCTAAAAAATGAAAAAAATAACTACACTACTAGTATTGCTATTTTCACTAAATAGCGCCATGGGTCAACCACCGCCGCCTGGAATAAATTATTATTATGTTATTGACAATGATAATGATGGTTTTACAACATTCGATATTAATTATTACATTAACTCGTATATGTATAATAAAGCTTTGACAATGGGTTTTGATCTTTCTGGATACCAACTTTCTTTATTTCCAAGTTTTACTGATTACATTAATAATACGAATGTTATTGGAATTTCTTCTTATGTTAATCAAGTGAGTTCTACCCAATATTGCAATTTAAAATTAGAGTATAGTGGAACAGGAATCAGCTATGACCAAGCGACTTTAGATAATAATTTTTCTAATGTGATTTTAAAAACCGTTAATCCCGATTCAGATGATGATAACGATACCGTATTAAATAATTCTGAAGATTTAAATAATGATAAAATACTAAATAATGAAGACACTGATTCTGATGGTGTTTTTAATTTTTTGGACAATGATGATGATGGAGATACAATCTTAACAATCAATGAAGATTACAACCTGAATGGATCTCCAATAGATGATGATACCAATACTAATGGAATTCCTGATTATTTAGACAATAGTTTGGTTTTAGCTTCGGCAAATTTTATTTCAGAAAAAGAAGTGCGATTATTTCCAAATCCGGTACAAAACACTTTAACTATTTCTACTCCAAACTCAAACTATCAAAGTATTGAAATTTTAGATTTAACAGGCAAAGTATATAGCGTTACAAATGAAAACGCTTCCCAAATAGATTTCTCAGAATATCAACCCGGAATCTATTTCGTAAAAATGAATCGGACGAATACCGCTCTCCTTTTTAAAATAGTTAAGTTATAAAAAAAGTCCCGATTTTTCGGGACTTTTTTGTTTTATATAGTTTCTAATTACTCTAAACTCAAAGTAATTTGTCCGTCGTCATCCAATTCAATATTGAAATCTTGAATATCTTTAGATTCATTTTCCTCAGAACTTGTTGTTTCTGGTTCATCTAGAATTTCTTCATAAGGCAATGGATCTAACAAGTTAATTTGTTTGATTTTATCCGTAGTTAATTGATTTCCTAAAGCTTTAATTCCTTTCACGGCAATAAACTCATCTAAGTTGACAATTTGATTGTCTTTTTGTACACCTTTCACTTTAGCATAAACCACCTCAGCCATTGGTAACCAATCGGTTGAAATAATTTCTAATTGTGATTTTTCGTGTTCCGTAATAAAAATTTCTTCTTTGTTTTCGTTTTCAATTAAGAAACGTTTCACAAAATAACGCTCTTTTTCACCATCGTAATAAATGGCAGAAATTGGTTTTTTCGGATGCCATTTTTCCATCACAATCATGTCTTCATCGAAATGTGTGGTCAATTCTGGAATAATGGTTTTTATTTTTCCGGATTGATTCGCGATAAGCAATCTGTCGTTCGGTTTAAATTCACCTAACAACTCACCTCTTCCATCTACATTCAAACGATGCACCGTTTCATCGAACCAAATTTTTCTTGGTCGAAGTGTCGAAATTCCTTTTTCTTTCAATTCAATTTTCTTAATTGGATATTTCGAAACTGTATTTCCTTTACTAGCACGACCTTTGATAGCAATATCTGAAAAATCTTGATCCCATTTCAGTTTCTTGATACTTCCCACTTGGCGTAATAAAATCGTAACCACCTCAGCTTCTCCATTTGGATTGGCGGAGAAATATAAGACTTGAGAGCCTGGTTTTTCTTGCGTCAAATCGTAAAATTTATCACGAGTAACACCAGAAACATTGAAACGTTTAATAAACGTAGAACCATTTTTACCATCACGATACATCATGTTGTAAATAGTACGTTTGTCGTTTTTATCGAAAACTGCGATATGAATAATGTCTTTACCCACGAATTTTTTATCGTCTACTTTCGCAATCATCATTCTTCCATCTCTTAGAAATACAATTACATCGTCAATATCTGAACAATCGGCAACGTATTCGTCTTTTTTCAATCCAGTTCCGAAGAAACCTTCTTCTCTGTTGACATATAATTTGGTATTTCGTAAAACCACTTTCGTAGCTTCTATCGTATCGAAATTTCTCAATTCCGTTTGACGTTCTCTTCCTTTTCCGTATTTTTCTTTTAGTTTGGCGAAATAGTCGATCGCAAAATCAATTAAATTATCTAAATGATGTTGCACTTCTTTCATTTGATCTTCTAACTTCGCAATAAAATCGTCCGCTTTATCTGAATCAAAACGTGTGATACGAATCATTGGAATTTGCGTTAATCGTTGTAAATCTTCATCTACAATTTCTCTTACAAATGATTTTTTGAAAGGTTCAAATTGTTTGTATAAATACGCATAAAGCGATTCTCTATCCGAATACAATTTGAAATCGATATACATTTCTTCACGAATGAAGATTTTTTCTAAAGTTGAAAAAT
>MGWJ01000108.1 GCA_001800945.1 Flavobacteria bacterium RIFCSPLOWO2_12_FULL_31_7 | reverse complement strand
TCTAACTAATAAAGTCATAATTTGCACATCATCTCCTACAGGAATAACCAACCTTCCTCCTATTTTCAACTGAGATAATAAGGCTTGCGGAATAATTGGTGCTCCAGCCGTTACAATTATACTATCAAAAGGCGCTTCTTTTTCTAGACCAATATAACCATCGCCAAAAACAAATAATTTTGGTCTATAACCTAACGTTGGTAACAATCGAGATGTTTTTTTAAACAATTCGTTTTGTCTTTCAATAGTGAATACTTTCGCACCTAAAGTGACTAAAACAGCTGTTTGATAACCACTACCTGTCCCAATTTCTAAAATTTTATGATCTTTTTCAACTTGTAATAATTCACTCTGAAAAGCTACAGTATAAGGTTGGGAAATGGTTTGACCAGCTCCAATTGGAAATGCCTTGTCTTGATAAGCAAAATCTTCAAAACTCGAATTTAAAAACAAATGTCGTGGTATTTTTTTTATTGCATCTAACACGTTTTTATCGGTAATTCCTTTCTCTTGTAATTGCTTTGCAAGCTGATTTCTAAGCCCTTGATGTTTGTTAGTATCTTTCAATTGTATTCATAAATTATTGATGTAAAATTAGATTTAAAATTTCAAAAAGCAAATCGAAATTTTTATTATTTAATTACTATTTTTGATGAAATTTATTTTTATGTTAAAAGTCGGAGTTTTAGGTGCGGGTCACTTAGGAAAAATACATTTGCGCTTATTAAATCAGTCAGAAAAATACGAATTAGTTGGTTTTTTTGATCCTTTTGAAGAAAATGCCATTAAAGTGGCTGCTGAATTCGGTTATAAAAAATTCGATTCTATAGAAAGTTTAATCGCTGAAGTTGATGTTGTGGATATTGTTACACCAACAATTCAGCATTTTGAATGTGCTAAAATGGTAATCGAAGCTGGTAAACATATTTTCATAGAAAAACCAATTGCTACAACAGTTGAAGAAGCGGAAGAGATTGTCGCTTTAGCCAATAAATATAACGTTAAAGGTCAAGTTGGACACGTAGAACGTTTCAATCCGGCTTTTACAGCGGTGAAAGATAAAATAAAAAATCCAATGTTTATTGAAACGCATCGTTTAGCAGAATTCAATCCTCGGGGGACAGATGTTCCTGTGGTTTTAGATTTAATGATTCATGATATTGATGCGATTTTAAGTGTAGTGAAATCGAAAGTAAAATCGGTAAATGCAAGTAGTGTTGCCGTAATTTCCGATTCTCCAGATATTACCAATGCACGTTTAGAATTTGAAAATGGTTGTGTGGCAAACATTACGGCGAGTAGAATTTCTATGAAAAATATGCGTAAAAGTAGATTTTTCCAGAAAGACGCATATATCTCAGTTGATTATTTAGACAAAATTTGCGAAGTGGTTCGTATGCAAGATGCACCAGAAACTCCTGGGGATTTTGACATGATTTTACAAAATGCAGAAGGTGTGAAAAAACAAATTTATTTCGATAATCCGAATGTAAATCCTAATAACGCCATTTTAGACGAATTAGAATCGTTTGCAGAAGCTATCAACAACAACTCCACTCCTATAGTAACATTAGAAGATGGAACAGAAGCGTTACGAGTAGCGTATCAGATTATTGATTGCATTGGAAAATAGTATGAAAAAATTCCAAATCATATTCCTTTTAGTTTCTGTAAATTTATTTGCACAAAATAATAGTGTAATTGTGTTTGATGATTTAAAAGTAAAGATAGAAGAAAGAAAAATAAATTTTGAAAATTTAGGAACTACAACTGAAGAATTAAATAATTCTGAAATTGAAGTTTTAGAATTATTAAACAATAGTCCAAAAAGTCTTGAAGGAAAAAAAATTGCTTTTATTACTGGTCCTTCTGGAACAACAATAAGTGATAAAATTATTTTTTTCAATTCATTTAAGAGTTATTATTCAAAACACAATCGTAATATTAATTTTAATATTGTTGAATTAAATGATAAACAAAAAGAATTATCTGGTGTAGATGTAATTGTGTTTTTTTGGACAAAGACATACAATCATAAATCGAAAAGATTATTAAGAAGAATTAAACAAACAAAACATAAATAATGAAACAAATTGCCGTAATAGGATCAGGAACAATGGGTAATGGAATTGCTCATACATTTGCACAAGCAGGATTCACCGTAAAATTAATTGATATTTCTGAAAAATCATTAGAAAAAGGAATGGCTACAATTGCTGCTAACTTGGACAGAATGGTTGCAAAAGGAAGTATCACTGAAGAGGATAAACACAAAACAATTTCAAATATTATCACGTACACTGACGTTAAAGATGGTGTAGTTGGTTGCGATTTAGTTGTGGAAGCTGCAACAGAAAATGTTGGTTTAAAAATGAACATCTTTAAACAATTAAGCGATGTTTGTGATCATAATGTAATTTTAGCAAGTAACACTTCTTCTATTTCAATTACTCAAATTGCAGCGCAAGTGGTTCATCCAGAAAGAGTAATCGGAATGCACTTTATGAATCCGGTGCCGATTATGAAATTAGTTGAAATTATCCGTGGGTATTCTACATCTGATGAAGTGACTAAAATTATCATGGATTTATCTGTGAAATTAGGAAAAACGCCAACAGAAGTAAACGATTATCCAGGTTTCGTAGCGAACAGAATTTTAATGCCAATGATTAATGAATCTATAGAAACATTATATAATGGTGTAGCTGGAGTTTCTGAAATTGATACCGTTATGAAATTAGGAATGGCACATCCAATGGGACCTTTACAATTAGCTGATTTTATTGGACTTGACGTTTGTTTATCTATCTTAAACGTAATGTACGACGGTTTCAAAAACCCAAAATATGCGCCTTGTCCGTTATTAGTAAATATGGTTATGGCTGGAAAATTAGGTGTGAAATCTGGTGAAGGTTTCTACGATTATTCAGAAAGTAAAAAAGCAGAAAAAATTGCAAAGCAATTTTCTAAGTAATTAGTCGCAGTCGCAGTATTCAGTCATAAACAAACTGAAAACTGTGACTGAAAACTGTAAACTCAAAACATGAGCAAAATAATTCCTTTTAAAGCAGTTCGTCCCACGGCAGATAAAGTGGCGTTGGTAACTTGTAGAACGTATGATGATTATAGTTCGGCGGAGCTTGCAGCTTGGTTGAATTTTAATCCGTATTCGTTTTTACACGTGATTCATCCTGCGTATGCAAATGCCCAAAAAATCACAATCGACAAACGTTTTAAAGGAGTTTTACATAAATATCAGGATTTCAAAAACGAAAACATTTTAACTTCTGAAGAACATCCAGTATTTTATTTATACGAAATTCAGGCAAAAAATCAGACTTTTACCGGAATTATCGCAGGAACTTCAGTTGAAGATTATCAGCAAAATATCATTAAAAAACACGAAGACACGTTACAATATCGTGTGGAATTATTTAAAGATTATTTACATCAAACAGGTTTTAATACGGAACCCGTTTTGATTACTTATCCAGATTCTGTAGAAATTAATACGTTTATTTCTTTACGAAAAAAGAGCGAACCAATTTACGCTTTCGCGACTCCAAATAAAGAAAAGCACACACTTTGGAAAATCGACACCCAATCGGAAATAGATTGGTTACAAGAACATTTCGAGAACATTCCAAATTTATATATTGCAGATGGACACCATCGTTCGGCTTCAGCGGAATTATTATTCGAACAAGACAAACATTTAGGTAACAAAAACCTAAACTATTTTATGAGTTTTTTAATTGCAGAAAGCAATGTGAAAATTTATGAATTCAATAGAATTATCCGAGATTTAAATGGCTTAACCAAAGACGATTTTATTAAAAAATTAGCAGATAATTTCATCATCAAAACCAAAGATCAAGAATTGTGGAAACCACAAAATAAGTTCGAATTCGGAATGTATTTGGATGGAAGTTTTTATGCTTTATTCTACAAACATAATAACGATGTCACTTCGAGCAGAGTCGAGAAGTCAGTTCTAGAAAATTTAGATGCACAAATTTTATACGATACAGTTTTGAATCCACTATTAGGAATCGAAGATCTACGTAACGACGAACGCATCGATTATATTCCAGGAAAACAAAGCGTTTCTGTAATTAAAGATTTAATTGACGAAGGCGAATATGAAGTGGGTTTCATGCTCTACCCGACTAACATTTCAGAAATTAAAACTATCGCTGATAACGATTTAATTATGCCTCCAAAATCAACTTATATCGAACCTAAGTTTAGAAGTGGTTTGGTGGTGTATGAACTTTAGTTGGGAGTTTGAAGATGGAAGTTGGGAGTTTTTACGCTCAAAGTTTAACCACAATCTTGTCATTCTGACGAAAGAAGAATTTCATAACATTTATTATGCATAAATTATTTCTCATACTATTAGTTTCAACATTCAGTTTTTCACAAGAAAAAGAATTTACTATTACACAAATTGATAGTATTGTCAAAACAATTCAACCAAAAATGGAATCTAGTGGTATTTTAAAAAAGAATAAAAAAACTATTGGAGGTTTTGGAAATACAACATATGAATATAAAAATAAATTAATTTATTCTTATTATACTGAGACTACTAAAGATAAAGAATTTGAATTCTTTCATTATTATGAATTTTATTATATTAATGAAAAGCCAATTTTTATCAAAATAAATATTGAAAAATCTAATAATAAAGATTATTCAGTAGATGCTTTTAATATTAATTTGAGTGAAACAGAATCAACTTCATTTAAAGAAATAAAAAATCCATTTTTAATTAATCTTAGAATGAAATTAAATAGAATCATTTTTGATTTTATAAATAAAAAAATGCCAGAATAATGTCAATAGCAAAAAACCTAACCCAAATAAAATCCCAACTTCTCGCTAAAGTGATTTTGAAAAACAAATCAATTTAGCTATTTTTATAAAAATTTTACGCCATGCAAAACAATATAATATTTTATCAGACAGAAAATCAAAATGTAATCATAAATGTTACTTACCAAAATGAAAGTTTTTGGCTTTCTCAAAAAATGATTGCTCAACTTTTCAATGTAGAAGTTCCAGCAATTAGCAAGCATCTTAATAATATTTATCAAGAAAATGAACTTCAAAAAGAAGCAACTATTTCCATTTTGGAAACAGTTCAACTTGAAGGTAATAGAAATGTAAAAAGAAATGTAGAATTTTACAATCTTGACGCCATTATTGCTGTCGGCTATAGAGTCAACTCGAAACAAGCCACACAATTTAGAATTTGGGCAACACAAACTTTAAAAGAATTTATTATTAAAGGTTTTGTGTTAAATGATGAAATGCTAAAAAACGGAAAACCTTTTGGTAAAGATTATTTTGATGAATTATTAGAGCGTATAAGGGAAATTCGTTCCAGCGAAAGAAGATTATATCAAAAACTAGGTGATATTTTTGAACAATGTAGCTCTGACTATTCTAAAAATGCTGAAGAAACAAAATTGTTTTTCAAAATGGTTCAAAATAAATTACATTTTGCTATTTCAGGAAAAACCGCTGCTGAAATTATTTATGATAGAGCAGACATTTCGAAAGATTTTATGGGTTTAACCAATTGGAAAAATGCTCCTAAAGGAAAGATTTTAAAAAGTGACGTTTCTATTGCTAAAAATTATTTAAATGAAAACGAAATTGGCGATTTAAATTTATTAGTCAGTGCATTTTTAGATTTAGCAGAATTTCAAGCCATAAGAAAACAAATTATGAATATGAAAGATTGGCTTGAAAGAACAAATAAATTTCTTGAAAGCAATAGTCTTGATGTTTTACCAAATGCAGGAAAAATTTCTCACGAAAAAGCTATTATTAAAGCATATTCTGAATATGAAGAATTTAGAATTATCCAAGACAAAAATTTTATTTCAGATTTAGATGAAAGTATAAAAAAACTAAAAAAATAATGTCAATAGCAAAAAACCTAACCCAAATAAAATCCCAACTTCCCAATCATGTGACATTGGTAGCGGTTTCTAAAACCAAACCTGTTTCTGATTTAATGGAAGCGTATAATGCTGGTCAACGTATTTTTGGAGAAAACAAAATCCAAGAAATGACCGAAAAATGGGAACAAATGCCAAAAGATATCGAATGGCATATGATTGGTCACGTGCAAACCAATAAAGTCAAATTTATGGCGGAATACGTGAGTTTAGTTCATGGTGTGGATAGTTTGAAATTATTAGAAGAAATCAACAAACAAGCCAAAAAACATAATAGAATAATTGATTGTTTGTTACAAGTTCATATTGCAGAAGAAGAAACGAAGTTTGGATTAAATGAAGAGGAATTGGATGAGATTCTTAAACAACTCTTCGACTCCGCTCAGAGTGACAATAATAAACTTGAAAACGTTCGTGTTGTAGGTTTAATGGGAATGGCAACATTTACAGAAAACACAGTACAAATTGAAAAAGAATTCAAGCATTTGAAAACCATTTTTGATAGACTCCAAACTTCAAACTCCCAACTTCAAATTTTGTCAATGGGCATGTCTGGAGATTATCAACTCGCAATTTCATCAGGAAGTACTATGGTTCGAATTGGAAGTAGTATCTTTGGCGGAAGATAATTTTCAATGAGACAATTTTCAATCCCGAAATTCGGGACAAGTTATGCCAATTATTGAAAAAGAATTTTAATCACAAAAAAGAAAGCATATTTATACGATTATCGACATAGAAACCACTGGCGGACAATACAATGAAGAAGGTATTACGGAAATTGCCATTTATAAATTTGATGGTCATGAAGTGGTTGACCAATTTATTAGTTTGGTGAATCCTGAAAAACCCATTCAGCCTTTTGTGGTAAAATTGACTGGTATTAATAGTGCCATGCTTCGTAGCGCGCCTAAGTTTTACGAAGTTGCCAAACGCATTATTGAAATTACCGAAGGAACTATTATGGTGGCACATAACGCCAGTTTCGATTACCGAATTTTACAAACAGAATTCCGAAGATTAGGTTTCGATTTCAAAAAACCAACACTTTGTACGGTAGAATTAGCCAAAAAAATCATTCCGGATTTACCTTCGTATAGTTTAGGGAAATTGGTGCGTTCACTTGGAATTCCAATGGCAGACAGACACCGAGCAAGTGGCGATGCTATGGCAACAGTGAAATTATTCAAGATGCTTTTGGCGAAAGACTTAGAAAAAGAAATTGTAAAAAGTTTCGTAAAAACCGAAATTAAAGCTGGATTATCTCCTAAATTACTTGATATTGTTGAAATTTTACCATCAAAAACGGGAATTTACTACATTCACAATGAAAAAGGTGATATCATTTATATCGGAAAAAGCAAAAACATCAAAAAACGAGTGAATCAGCATTTTACGGGTGTCAATTCGAAAAGTAAAAAAATTCAACGTGATGTGTATGCTGTAACTTTTGAAGAAACAGGAAGTGAACTAATAGCCTTATTAAAAGAATCCGAAGAAATTAAAATTAACAAACCTATTTATAATAGAGCCCAACGCAAAAGTATTTTCAATTTTGCGATGTATTCTAATCTTGATGAACAAGGTTATTTGTCTCTTACAATAGAAAAAGCAGACGGTAGAAAAAAAGAAATTACTTCATTTGTAAGTTTACAAGAAGGAAGAAATTTACTTTTTAAAATTACTTCCGATCATGCTTTATGTCAGAAAATTAACAAATTATATGATACGAAAGCCGCTTGTTTTCAATATAAAATTAAAGAATGTAACGGTGCTTGTGTGCAAGAAGAAAATCCAGAAATATATAATGATCGAGTGCTAAGTTTCATCAAAGAAGCTCAATTTGAAAACAATAATATGATTGTAGTTGACAAAGGTAGAACCATTGAAGAACGTAGCGCAGTTATCATTGAAAATGGCGTTTACAAAGGCTATTGTTTTTTCGATTTAAACTACCAAGTTACAAATATTGAAATTCTAAAAAATATTCTTATTCCGATGCAAAATAACAGAGATACAACTAACATTATCAAAGGTTATTTAAGGAAAAATAAAGTAATGAGAATTTTGAAGTTTTAGAATTTTATGCATAATTGTCAGTCTGAGCGGAGTCGAAGACTAATATTATAGAAATATTTAAAAAAAGCACTTCGACTCCGCTCAGTGTGACAAAAAAACAAAATGAACTATTTAATCACCATTATCGGACCAACAGCTATAGGAAAAACTTCCTTGAGCATTGCTTTGGCACAACATTTTGGTTGTGATATAATTTCTTGCGATAGTCGACAGTTTTTTAAAGAAATGGCTATTGGAACAGCAGTTCCATCTGAAGAAGAATTGGCTGCTGCACCACATCATTTCATTCAAAATAAATCGATTTTTGAGAATTATTCTGTAGGTGATTTCGAACAAGATGCACTAAAAAAACTGGACGAACTTTTTGCTAAAAATCATATCCAAATTATGGTTGGAGGTTCAGGTTTATATGTGGATGCGGTTTTAAAAGGCTTCGATGAATTTCCAGATATTGATGAAAGCGTTAGAACGGAAATCAATTCAAAATTTGACGAATTAGGAATCGAATTTCTTCAAGAAAAACTAAAAGAATTAGATTTTGAATTTTATAAAAAAATCGAAACTGAAAATCCACAAACCTTGCAAAACCCACAGCGTATGAAACGTTTTGTAGAAGTTTGCATGGGAAGCGGACTTCCCTATTCGAGTTTCATCGGTAAGCGAAAAAACGAACGTAACTTCACTCCCATTATTATTGGTTTAGAAGCCGATAGAACAATCATGTATAACCGAATTAACCAACGTGTGGATTTGATGTTGGCTGAAGGATTACTAAAAGAAGCAGAAAATTTATTTCCACATAAAGAAAAAAATGCTTTACAAACCGTTGGTTATCGTGAATTATTCGATTATTTCGAAGGTAAAACTACTTTTGAATTCGCCATCGAACAAATCAAGCAAAACACACGCCGTTTTGCCAAACGTCAAATGACATGGTTTAAAAGAACTGAAAACGCAACTTGGTTTGATTTTCAAACGGATAGAAATGAAATTATTAAAAATATTGAAAAGTTAACATAAAAGCACGCAACCAAATTCTTAATTTCGCATCTTAAAGAAAAAATTTATGAGAAAACTTTTGATAATTTTATGCTTGTGTATCTTTTATTCTTGTGATACTCGTTATGATGGTGAAGTTAGATTACAATTTACCGGAAGAGTCGTTGACGAAAATAACAATCCGATTCAAAATCAAGAAGTTACAATTGAGGCAAATAATAATTTTATAAATGATAGTTTTCATCATATAGGCATTGGACACACCGATAGTAATGGAAATTATTCTATTTTAGTGCCTTTACCTACAAATTTAGATGCCTTCACATTACATATCAATGACGAATTTTCTCCAACTTACAATTCACAACTTATAAATATCAAATATTATAATTTTAAAGACACTAACTTTTTAAACTATAAAGTTCAACTTCCTACTTCAAAGCTGTATTCACTTATAGACATTACAAACTTAACTGTAACATTTAATAAAATTAATGCAAATAATGAACTGTTAGATGTTTCTTACATTGGTGAAATTTCATCTGAAAACTATAATCTAAACGAAGAGAATATTGAATATCCACATTATAAAAGAGTGAAAAAAAATCAAATAATAGAAATTAAATACAAAGTTAAAAATACCACAAATTCTGTTATTTCTACAAACTCTAGTTTTGTCACCATTGATAATTCTGACAGCATTAATCATTCAATAGATTATTAAAATGAAGATAAAATTATATACCACATTAGTTTTTATATTACTTTTTTCAAACTACAGTTTATCGCAAGAAAAAGATATCAAAATATTTTCTGATTTTCAATTTGGTGGAAATTTGAAAATATTTAATGGTAAGAATTTCTTTAGCGATGCACACGAGTCGTCATATATAGGCTTTTTGATGGATTTAAATGTATTAGAATATTCGAATTTTAATGTTGGTGTACTATACGAAAACAATGTTTCTGAAGTAAGAAAACCTGAAATAGCAGGAAATTTTAATTACATGAGTTTAAATCATTACTCAGGTTATATTGGGTATAAATATGATTATAAAAAATTTACATTTCATCCTAAAATAATGATAGGAGATGTTAAAACTAAACAAAAAGCTTCAGGCTATTATGCTACAAATAATGGAAACTACTGGGGAATTAATGGTCAAATAAATTATAATGTTTCTAAAAAATTAGCTGTATTTTCGGCAATTGGATATAACTTTTATACCTTTAAAGTCAAAACAACACCAGAGTACGAAAACTATTTTAATAAATCTAACGCTTTAAATATTTCACTAGGAATTAAATTTTAACTATGCCCGTTTCTCCAAACTTCACTTCTATCTATTCACATAAATTCGAAATTGAATTTCAACATTGTTATCCCACAGGTTCTCTAAAACATACTGAAATTTGTAATTTATTTCAAATTGTAGCTGGAATTCATGCCGATTTGGGAGGAATTAGTTATTTAGATATGCAACAACATAATCAAGCCTGGGTGTTGAGTCGAATGCGAGTTGAAATTAGCAAACTACCAAAATGGAAAGATGTAATTACCATTAAAACTTGGATTAAAACCCTAGAAAATTCTCGCTCAATACGCTGTTTAGAAATGTATTTAAATGACGAAAAAATTGTAGGTTGTGAAACTTTTTGGGTGGTAATTAATACGAAAACTCGACGACCAGATATTTTGGCTTTACCACATTCACACTTTGAAAAGTTTGATACGGATAGTATTTTAAACCCAATTCAGAAAATTAATATTCCAGAAGTATTTACTTTTAAAGACGAAAGAAATATATTATTATCCGACATTGATATTGTGAATCATGCCAATAATGTAAAATATTTAGAATGGTGTTTAGATGTTACGAATATCGAAACTGTTTTGAATCATAAAATAAAAGCACTTAACTTAAATTACTTGCAAGAATTGAATTATAAGGATGCAATTGAAATTCATCATACTGAAAACCAATTCTTAATTACCAAAGAAGGAAAAAGTTGTTTTGCTTTGGACATTGAGATGTAAAATGATGGCAACACAGATTCAAAAGATTTATTCAGATTAATTTGTGTAAATCGGCAAAATCAGTTAAATCTGCGTATCTATCTAAAAACTAATTTTACTTAAAGTTTCCATTACATAATCATGCATTACTTGCTTGTAATCCAAGTGAGTAACCATTCGTAATTTACCTTGACCCATATTACTAATGTTGATATTTTTCTCTTTTAATTTATCAATAAACTGAACTTCACTTACATCCGATTTCAACGTAAAAATGACAATATTAGTTTCAATTGGTTCCACTTTATAGATAAAAGGTAAAGTACTTAAAATCTCACCTAATTCTTTTGCTTTTCTATGATCTTCTTCTAAGCGAGAAATGTTATTTTGCAACGCATACATTCCAGCAGCGGCCAAATATCCAGCTTGACGCATTCCTCCACCAAAGATTTTTCGAATACGAAGCGCGCGTTTCATATCTTCTTTAGTGCCTAACAAAACAGAACCTACTGGTGCACCTAAACCTTTCGATAAGCAAACAGAAATCGTATCAAATAATTCACCATACACTTTTGGATGCTGTTTTTTAGCCACTAAAGCATTCCAAATTCGGGCACCATCTAAATGGAATTTTAAATTATGTTTCGTACAAACGTCTTTAATTTTTCTTAGATCTTCAATTTCATAACAAGCCCCACCACCTTTATTAGTAGTATTTTCGACACAAACTAACTTAGTCATTGGAGCGTGATAAAACTCCGGATCATTAATAGCTTTTTCTACTTGTTCCGCAGTAATCATACCGCGATTTCCGTCTATTAAATTACATGAAACACCGCTATTGAAGGCTACTCCACCAGCTTCGTATAAAAAAACATGTCCCCATTTATCGCAAATTAATTCATCACCAGGATTGGTATGCAACTTGATAGCCGTTTGATTTGCCATGGTTCCTGATGGAAAAAACAAAGCCGCTTCCTTACCAAATAAATCGGCTAAAGTTTCTTCTAATTCATTAACTGTTGGATCTTGTTTAAATACATCATCGCCCACTTTAGCATTAAACATGAATTGCAACATTTCTTGAGTAGGTTTGGTAACCGTATCGCTGAATAAATTAATTTCCATAAATCGTTTTAATAGTCTATTTTTGTTGTGTAAAACTACAAATAAAATGGTAAATACCGAACAAATTAAAGACATTATTAATCGCCTTGGTGCGTTAAGGAGGTATCTTTGACGTTGATGCCAAGCTTGTCGAAATCACAAATCAAGAAGAAAAGACCTTTGCACCAGACTTTTGGAACAACGCCAAACAGGCCGAAATTATTGTGCGAAATTTACGTTCGATAAAAAAATGGGTAGACGATTATAATCGTTGTGAAGAATTAGCAGAGGAACTACAACTAACTTACGATTTTTATAAAGAAGATGCCGTTTCTGAGGAAGAATTAGATGCCATTTTTGACAAAACACTGACCAACATTGAAGATTTAGAATTTAGAAATATGCTTTCTGAAGAAGGTGATAATTTAAGTGCTGTACTTCAAATTACTGCTGGTGCTGGTGGAACAGAAAGTTGCGATTGGGCAAGCATGATGATGCGAATGTATTTGATGTGGGCCGAAAAACAAGGGTATAAAGTTAAAGAACTGAATTACCAGGAAGGTGATGCGGCTGGAATCAAAACGGTGACTTTAGAAATTGAAGGCGATTTTGCTTTTGGTTATTTAAAAGGAGAAAATGGCGTACATCGTTTGGTGCGAATTTCACCTTTTGATAGTAATGCCAAGCGTCATACTTCATTTGCTTCCGTTTATGTTTATCCGCTAGTGGATGATACGATTGAAATTGAAATTAATCCTGCAGATATTGAAATCACAACAGCTCGTTCAAGTGGTGCTGGTGGACAAAATGTTAATAAAGTAGAAACGAAAGTTCAGTTATATCATAAACCATCTGGTATTCAAATTCAATGTTCTGAAACGCGTTCGCAACATGATAACAGAGCAAGAGCTTTACAAATGTTAAAGTCTCAATTGTACGAAATTGAACTAAAAAAACAATTGGCACAACGTGATGATATTGAAGCCGGTAAAATGAAAATTGAATGGGGATCTCAAATTAGAAACTACGTATTACATCCCTATAAATTAATTAAAGATGTACGAAGTGGATTTGAAACTTCCGATTCTGAAGCTGTTTTAAATGGTGAAATTGATGGTTTCCTAAAAGCTTATCTGATGATGATGGGACAAAAAGAAGAGGAATAAAATTATAAACAAAAACAAAACAATTAAAAACAACTAAATCAAAAAATGAAAAACAAACTAAGCTATGTGTTATTTCTTATAACATTTTTATCATTTGCGCAAAATAAATTTGAAGCTGGTTATTATATTGA
>MGWJ01000107.1:3239-8379 GCA_001800945.1 Flavobacteria bacterium RIFCSPLOWO2_12_FULL_31_7 | reverse complement strand
GCGTTCCCACACCCATTAAATAACGAGGTTTGTCTTTTGGTAAAATAGCCGTAACCACTTCCGTCATCGCATACATTTCTTCTGCTGGTTCTCCTACTGAAAGTCCACCAATAGCATTTCCAACTTGATCTCTACTGGCAATAAATTCGGCAGATTGCTGACGTAAATCTTTATACGTACTTCCTTGAACAATTGGAAAAAAAGCTTGAGAATATCCGTATTTAAAAGGTAACGTATCTAAATGATTGATACATCTGTCTAACCAACGATGTGTCATATGCATCGAACGTTGTGCATATCTGTAATCACAAGGATAAGGTGTACATTCATCAAAAGCCATAATGATATCCGCACCAATAGTACGTTGTGTTTCCATTACATTTTCTGGAGAAAAAAAGTGGTAAGCCCCATCTAAGTGCGATTTAAATTTCACACCTTCTTCTTTAATTTTTCTTCTTCCTGATAAAGAATATACTTGGTAACCACCAGAATCGGTTAAAATATTTCTATCCCAATTCATAAATTTATGCAAACCGCCAGCTTTTTCTAAAACATCAAGTTTGGGTCTTAAATATAAATGATAGGTATTTCCTAAAATAATATCTGGATTAATATCGTTTTTTAATTCGCGTTGGTGTACTCCTTTTACAGAAGCCACTGTACCTACAGGCATAAAAATTGGTGTTTCAATCACACCGTGATCAGTAGTAATAAGTCCTGCTCTGGCTTGGCTTTGAGCATCTGTTTTTAATAAATCAAACTTCATGAGGTAATTTTAAGTGGCAAATATAATTTAAAAGATTAGAAGTTAGAAGTTGGAAGATGGAAGTTTTTACAACTTTACAATAAAATTAACGCTTCAACGCATTTAAAATAAGATTTGTTTTGCAGAAATAAAAAATAGTATTACTTTTGCATCCACTTTAACCAACCTCTGGCGAAAGACGTGTATGTTGCTTAAAATTAATGATTTATACATATTATTATGTCAAATTTAATGGATTTCGTTCAAAACGAAATGGTATCAAAAAAAGACTTTCCTAACTTTAGCGCTGGAGACACTATTACTGTGTACTACGAAATTAAAGAGGGTGAAAAAACAAGAACTCAGTTTTTTAAAGGAGTTGTAATTCAAAAAAGAGGAACTTCTTCTACTGAAACATTTACAATTCGTAAAATGTCAGGAGCAATTGGTGTAGAGCGTATCTTCCCAATTAACATGCCAGCTTTACAAAAAATTGAAATGAACCAAAAAGGTAAAGTACGTAGAGCTAGAATTTACTACTTCAGAGAACTTACTGGTAAAAAAGCAAAAATCAAAGAAAGAAGAGGCTAATCTTTTTATTTGTACTTATAAAAAATCCCGATTTTGTCGGGATTTTTTTATTTCCTTATTTTTCTAATCACAAAATTATCAAATGTTTATTTTTTCGAACTTAAATTATCAAATTCGAAAATGTATAGATAATTAAACATTAGTCATTCATTTAGTGTACGAATTTCTTATATTTGCTAACCTAAATTTTTAGAAACAAACAAACTACATATATCATGTCAAAAATTTTTTATACCATTACGGATGAAGCTCCTATGTTGGCCACTCACTCGTTTTTACCAATAATTAAAGCTTTTACAAAAACAGCAAATATCGAAGTAGAAACTAGAGATATTTCATTAGCAGGAAGAATTTTATCTAACTTTCCAGAATATTTAAAAGACGATCAAAAAGTAGCCGACAGTTTAGCCGAATTAGGACAAATGGCAACCACACCAGAAGCAAACATCATTAAATTACCAAACGTTTCCGCTTCAATTCCTCAATTAAAAGATGCTATCGCAGAATTACAAGCTCACGGTTATGCGATTCCAAACTTCCCAGAAGATCCACAAAACGATACCGAAAAAGAAATTAAAGCCAAATATGCTAAAGTTTTAGGTTCAGCAGTAAATCCAGTTTTACGTGAAGGAAACTCTGACAGACGTGCACCAAAAGCTGTGAAAAATTACGCTAAACAAAACCCACATTCAATGGGAACATGGAGCGCCGATTCTAAAACAGAAGTCGCACACATGAATGCAGGTGATTTTTACGGAACAGAAACTTCCACTACAGTAGAAAGTGATTCGAAATTCAGAATCGTTTTTGAAGCAAATGACGGAACAACTACTATTCTAAAAGATTTCGCAAATTTAAAAGCAGGAGAAGTTATTGATAGTTCAGTAATGAATTTGAGAGCTTTAAAAGAATTCACAAAGAAAACAATCGCTTACGCAAAAGAAAACAATGTAATGCTTTCTGCACATTTGAAAGCAACTATGATGAAAATTTCTGATCCAATTATTTTTGGAGCCATCGTAGAGACCTATTTTGAAGAAGTTTATACGAAATATGCCAAATTATTCAAATCATTAGACATTCACCCAAATAATGGTTTACAAGATTTATACAACAAAATTTCTGGAATTCCAGAAGAAGAAGCCATCAAACAAGATTTAGCAACTGCATTAGCCAACGGACCAAAAGTAGCAATGGTTAATTCAGATAAAGGAATTACTAATTTTCACGTTTCTTCAGATATTATTGTAGATGCTTCTATGGCTGCTTTAGCAAGAAGTGGTGGAAAAATGTGGAACAAAGAAGGAAAAGAAGAAGATACCATTACTATCATTCCAGACCGTTCTTATGCAGGTTTTTATGCTGCAGTTATTGACGACATGAAAAAACATGGTGCCTTAGATCCAAGAACAATGGGTTCTGTACCAAATGTTGGATTAATGGCTCAAAAAGCAGAAGAATATGGTTCACACGACAAAACTTTTCAATTGCCAGCAGCCGGAACTGTAAAAGTAGAAAATGAAAACGGAGCCACTTTACTTTCTCAAAAAGTAGAAGATGGTGATATTTTCAGAATGTGTCAAACTAAAGACGCTCCAATTCAAGATTGGGTAAAATTAGCCGTAAACAGAGCGAGATTATCAGATACTCCAGCTATTTTCTGGTTAGATAAAGACAGAGCACACGATAGAGAAATCATCAAAAAAGTTGAAAAATACTTAAAAAATTATGATACAACTGGCTTAGACATCAGAATTTTAGATGTGAAAGATGCCATGACAGAAACGTTAAAAAGAATCAGAGAAGGAAAAGACACCATTTCAGTTTCAGGAAATGTTTTACGTGACTACTTAACCGATTTATTCCCGATTTTAGAATTAGGAACTTCAGCAAAAATGCTTTCAATTGTACCATTAATGAATGGCGGCGGATTGTTTGAAACAGGCGCTGGTGGATCGGCTCCAAAACACGTAGATCAATTTATTGAAGAAGGCTATTTACGTTGGGATTCATTAGGTGAAATTTTAGCTTTAGGAGTTTCTTTAGAACATTTAGGTCAAACTTTAAATAATGAAAAAGCTTTAGTATTATCTGAAACTTTAGATCAAGCTACAGAAAAATTCTTAGCTAACGATAAATCTCCAGCTCGTAAAGTTGGACAATTAGATAATAGAGGTTCTCACTTTTACATTGCTTTATATTGGGCACAAGCCTTGGCTGCTCAGGATAAAAACGCTGAATTAAAAGCATTCTTTACTCCAATTGCTTCAGAAATGACTGCCAACGAAGCTAAAATTGATGCAGAATTAATTGAAGCACAAGGTAAAAAACAAGAAATCGGTGGTTATTATCAACCAAATGAAGACTTGTTAAACGCTGCCATGCGCCCAAGTGCAACATTAAATGCAATCATAAACAAGATGTAATTTTATTTTTTTAAAATATTTCAAGGCGATGTAAATTAATTTTGCATCGCCTTTTTTATTAACTACAACTTAACATCTGTTTCGTAACATTTGTGCGAAATTTGCGTCAAATCTTGAAACCATTTAAAATGAAAAAAGTACATTTTCTTATACTCCTATTTTCTCTATTTATCACCTCCGCTTTTTCACAAGATAAAGTCACTTTAAGTGGAATTGTAAAAGACCAAAAATCTAACGAAACTTTAATTGGGGTAACTATCGCATTTGAAAATAACACTATTACTCGAACTACCTTAACCAATGAATACGGATTTTACTCCATTTCTTTACCAAAAGGCGAATACACCGTTCTAATTAATTCTCTAAGCTACACAGGATTTTCAGAAACAATTACTTTAGATTCTAACACTAAAAAAGATTTTACTTTAACTGAAAAAACAAATGAAATTGAACAAGTTGTGGTTGTTGGAAATTCGAAAAAACTACAAATTGACAAACCAGAAATGAGTGTCAATAAGTTAACTATCGGACAAATAAAAGCCATGCCAGCTATTTTAGGCGAAGTAGATGTAATAAAATCTATTTTAACTTTACCTGGTGTAACCAATGCTGGTGAAGGCCAATCTGGTTTTAATGTACGAGGTGGTGCTGCCGATCAAAATTTAATTTTATTAGACGAAGCAACAATATATAATTCTTCTCATTTATTTGGATTTTTCTCTGTTTTTAATGCCGATGCAATTAAAGATTTAAAATTATACAAAGGCGGAATTCCTGCCCGATTTGGAGGAAGAGTCGCATCTGTTTTAGACATTTATCAGAAAGAAGGAAATAGTAAAAAATTCGGAATGACTGGTGGAATTGGTTTAATTTCGAGTAGGATTTTAGCCGAAGGTCCAATCGTAAAAGACAAAGGTTCGTTTTTAGTTGCCGGAAGAAGCAGTTATGCACACTTATTTTTAAAACTATCAGACAATGACAACTCTGCCTATTTTTATGATTTAAATACCAAAATCAATTACAAACTAAACAAAAACAATAATTTATTTGTATCTGGATATTTTGGTAGAGATGTATTTAGTTTGAATAAACAATTCATTAACACCTACGGAAACTCAGTTTTAAATTTACGTTGGAATCACTTATTTAACGACAAGTTATTTTCTAATGCTTCCTTCATTTATAGCGATTATTATTACGGATTAACTCTAGACTTCATTGGTTTCAATTGGGAAAGTGGAATCAAAAACTATAATTTCAAATACGATTTCAAACATTATTTATCTGATAATTTCAAATTATTTTATGGTGCGAATGCCATTTATTATGATTTCAATCCAGGAAGAATTGAACCAATTGATTCGGAATCTGGAATAAA
>MGWJ01000107.1:0-3204 GCA_001800945.1 Flavobacteria bacterium RIFCSPLOWO2_12_FULL_31_7 | reverse complement strand
AGTATGTTTTATCGTTTAGGTGAAGAAACTATAAACATTTACGCCAACAATCAACCCGTAACTTACGATGCAGATTTAGGTATTTACGAAAAAGCCACTCCAATTGACACCAAATATTATGGTAAAAACAAGACCATTGCAAGTTTTGACAATTGGGAACCACGAATTGCCATCGCTTATACTATTAATGATAACCAATCGGTAAAAGCGAGTTATAATAGAATGAGTCAGTATTTACATTTAATTTCGAATACGCAATCGCCAACTCCATTAGATATTTGGACACCTAGTGATAACTTTTTAAAGCCTCAAATTTTAGATCAGTATGCTTTGGGTTATTTTAAGAATATTAAAAATGGTGATTATACTTTGGAAGTAGAATCATTTTACAAAACTGTAAAAAACAGATTAGATTATATTGATGGTGCCGATTTAATTGCTAATGAAGCTATCGAACAAGTTTTACTTCCAGGAAAAACTCGTGCTTACGGATTAGAAGTCATGGTGAAGAAAAACGTAGGAAAACTTTCGGGTTGGATTTCTTATACACTTTCTCGTTCTGAACAATTAACAGAAGGAAGAACACCAATTGAAACTGGAATAAACAACGGAGAATGGTACAAAACAGGTTGGGATAAAACACACAATATTTATGTTACAGGAAGTTACAAACTCAATCAAAAATGGAGTTTTGGAAGTATTTTTACTTATCAAACCGGACAACCTGTTACTTTTCCAACTGCACAATATCAATATCAAGGCATAAATGTTCCTGTTTATGGAAATAGAAATCAAGATAATTTACCAGCTTATCATCGAATTGACGTTTCTGCAACTTTAAATCCAACCAAAAGCAAAGATAGAAAATGGAAAGGAGAATGGGTTTTCTCAATCTATAATTTATATGGAAGAAAAAATGCCGCCTCAATCAATTTCAGACAAAACCAAGATACTGGATTAAACGAAGCTGTAAAGTTATCTATTTTCGGAATAGTTCCAAGTGTGACTTATAATTTTAAATTTTAATAAAATGAAAAAACTAGCTATATATTTCCTTTTATTTCTAAGTTTTATCACTGTTTCTTGTGAAGAAGTTGTAGATGTAGATTTAAACAAAAGTGAGCCAAAATTAGTTATTGATGCTTCAATAAAATGGGAAAAAGGAACTTCCGGAAACGAACAAGTTATTCGTTTAACTACAACTGGCGATTATTTCAATGCTACCGTTCCAGCTGCAAATGGCGCCATCGTAACCATCACCGATTCGAATGCTATTGTTTATAATTTCATAGAAGATGGCACTACTGGAAATTACAAATGCATTAATTTCAATCCCGTTTTAAATGAAAATTACACGCTTTCGGTAAGCTATAATGGTCAAACTTACACATCAACTGATAAATTATATCCTGTGCCAACTATCACTACAATTGAACAAAATTTAGGTGGTTTTACAGGTGATGAAATCGAGTTAAAATTCAATTTTCAAGATAATGGTTCAGAAGAAAATTATTATTTAGAAGAATATAAAGTCCCTTTTAGACCTTTTCCGCTTTTAGGTGTCTTTAACGACGAATTTACCAACGGAAACGAAATGTTTTCTCTAATTATTGATGAAGATTTAGCAGCAGGACAAAATATCAATTTCACCTTACATGGTATTTCAGAGCGTTACCATAATTATATGAATATTTTAATTGGAATCTCGGGCGGATTAAGTAATGGACCTTTCAGCACACCACCAGCAACAGTCAAAGGAAATATTATCAATCAAACCAACGTTTCAGATTATCCATTAGGCTATTTCAGATTATCGGAAGTGGATGTGAGAAATTATACAGTTCAATAACAAAATCATTATTCTAAACAAAGATTTAAGAAATTATATTAATTTTTATAATTTCTTAAATCTGTGTTTTTTTTAATCAAATTCTGAAATTCAATAAAAAACAATAACTTTGAAGTCAGTATAAAGTTTCCAGCTTAAAAAAACTTGAAACCAAAAACCAGAAACTAAAAAACATGTCATCACACCATATAGTTCGCGACGATCAAGAACCCGCATTAATAATTGCGAATGGTTTAGAATGCAATTCCGAATTATTAGGCCAACTTTTAGAATGGTCACCTTATGTAATTGTGTTAGATTCTGCCATTGAACGTGTGATTGAATTAGGCATAAAAGTCGATGTTTTATTAGGAGATTTTGATAGAAATTTCGATGCCCATTATTACAAAGAAAATCATTATCCGATTGAAATTGTCCACACTCCAGATCAAAACAAAACTGATTTAGAAAAAGCCTTTGATTTCCTTATTGAAAAAGGTCATAAAGCTGTCAATGTAGTTTGGGCAACTGGTAAACGCGCTGATCATACTCTAAATAATTTATCCGTTTTAGCCTCGTACCGAAATGAGTTGAAAATTGTTTTATTTGATGACCATTCCAAAGTATTTTTACTTTCAAATTCCTTCAAAAAATGGTATCCAAAAGATGCAATTATTTCGCTGATTCCTTTAGGAAAAGTGGAAGGAATTACTACAGAAAATCTTTTTTATCCTCTGCAAAACGGAAGCTTAGAATTAGGCTATAGAATTGGAAGTAGTAACCATGTTTCCGAAGATGGAATCGTTACTATCACTCATGAAAAAGGAAATTTACTTTTAATTGAAAGTTTCGAATAGTTAATAGAATTTAGACTTATTACAAACTGTTCAAGTTGTAACAAATGTTACAATATTACCTGCTTTTTTTCGTTACGTTTACATAAACAATTACAGATGAAAAAATTAATCGCCATAGTACTTTTGTTAGTAAATATTGGATTTGCACAACAAACAGAAACTTTTAAACAAAAATTAGAAACCGCCAAAACGGAAAATAAAAGTGTTTTACTTTATTTCTCTGGTTCGGATTGGTGTGCACCTTGTGTGAAATTTAAAAAATTCATAGTTAACACTCCTGAATTTCAAACTTTTGCAACAGAAAATCTAGTGATTTATAACGCCGATTTTCCAAGACTTTCAAAAAACAAATTAGCGAAAGAAGTAGAAAAAGAAAACGAAACGTTAGCAGACAAATACAATTCAAAAGGCATTTTTCCTTTAATATTATTATTAGATGCTGAAGGAAATGTGATTAAAAAATGGGAAGAATATCCCAAAGAAACGGTTGAAGAATTTATTGGTAAATTGAAAAAATAA
>MGWJ01000106.1 GCA_001800945.1 Flavobacteria bacterium RIFCSPLOWO2_12_FULL_31_7 | reverse complement strand
GCATCAACATTGTTGCTGTTTCTCCAACCTAAATCTAATTCTAACCTGTTGTTGTCTGATAATTTTCTTTGGTAAGAAAGTTCTCCACCAAATCCGTCGTTATCTCCTAAACGAAGACCAAGTGCATTTTTAGAAATGTTTTGAGCTTGTGTGCTAAATGATAATCCGATTACCAAGCTAGCTAATAAAAAAATGTTTTTCATAAATAAAAGTTTAATGTTTAATTAATAATGTAAAGGTCTTACTTATCTTAATGTTGATTGTTACAGGATTTCTAGTAAAACTTATAAAATTCCTAGTTTTCAAATTTGATGAATTGCAATTTCTTAGTTGTTTGCCTTTTTATGTTATGAAATTAATTCGTTAACTATAAAATGGAATATTAACTGATATAAAAACAATCGTTTACGAAATTAACTTGTTCCTTATCTGTAAGTTTGTCTGTATTTTTTAAAGTAAATTCTACATTTAAAAACTTCGCATCTATTTGTAAAATATTTAATAATTCTGTTTTTGCATTTGTTGCACCGAATAACAAAACCGATTCATAATTTAACAACTCTGCACGAAGTTTAGCGTAAAATTCCTTTTGTAAATTTTGTTCTTTATGGTACAATAGACTTTCTCCACTTTGTAAAATTTTTTCTTTTTGATCTTTGTTGAAACCCGACTTAATTATTTTTACAATTTTTGCAGCATCTGTGTATTCTAAAATATTCGCCGCAAAATGATCCATGTAAACTGCTATTTTTTTATTCATCTTCATAGTTTAAATTTTAAAATATTGCTATTATGTTGATTGAGGCTTGTTATTTTTTTTCATTAAATTTTACTTTATCCACTAAAAATGAATCCAAAACAAAGTGAACATTTATTGGTGTTTTCAAAATTAGCTGGAATAGCATTTAAGATTGTTATACAATAGAAAACAAAAGTTTCATAATTCATAGATTAAAAAAAGGCAAAAAAAAACAGCACTAAAAAGTGCTGTTTAAATACTATTATGGATTTAAATTTTATTTACATTCCAATTAAATTCCTGCAATAACTTTCAATTCGTTTACAAAACGTTCTGCTAAAACATCTGCTTCGTTTTGAGTTGGAGCTTCTGTATAAATACGAATAATCGGTTCTGTATTAGATTTTCTTAAATGAACCCATTCTGTTGCGAAATCAATTTTCACTCCGTCAATTGTAGAAATTTGTTCGTTTTTATAAGTTGTAGTTAACGATTCTAAAATTGCATCTACATCTAATTGAGGTGTTAATTCAATCTTATTTTTACTCATATAATATTGCGGATAACTTGCACGTAATTCGGCCACAGTTTTCTCTTGACTTGCTAAGTACGTTAAAAATAATGCTACACCAACTAAACTATCTCTTCCGTAATGCAATTCTGGATAAATGATTCCGCCATTTCCTTCACCACCTATAATCGCGTTGGTTTTCTTCATTAATTCTACTACATTCACTTCTCCGACTGCACTCGCTTGGTAACTTCCCTTGTGTTTTTCAGTAATATCTCGTAAAGCACGAGACGAACTCATATTAGAAACCGTATTTCCTGGTGTTTTGCTCAGTACATAATCGGCTACAGCTACCAAAGTGTATTCTTCCCCAAACATTTCACCATCGTTAGAAATAAACGCAAGTCTATCCACATCTGGATCAACTACAATTCCGAAATCAGCTTTTTCTTCTACAACTAATTTACAGATATCTGTTAAATGCTCTTTTAATGGTTCTGGATTATGAGGAAAATGTCCGTTAGGTTCGCAGTATAATTTCACCACTTCCACACCCATTTGTTCAAGTAAATTTGGAATAATAATTCCTCCAGAAGAATTCACACCATCAACAACCACTTTATATTTCTTCGTTTTTACTAAATCGGCATCTACTAAAGGTAATTCCAACACTCCATCAATATGAATATCCATGTATGAATCGTTAATCGTAACTTCTCCTAAAGCATCCACATCGACAAAATCAAATGCTTCTGCTTCAGCAATTTCTAAAATTTTTGCTCCATCAGCTCCATTTAAAAATTCGCCTTTCGCATTTAATAATTTCAAGGCATTCCATTGTTTTGGATTGTGCGAAGCGGTTAAAATAATTCCACCATCAGCTTGTTCCATTGGTACAGCAACTTCTACTGTTGGAGTTGTTGATAAACCTAAATCGATTACATCAATTCCTAAACCTAAAAGGGTATTTTGTACTAAATTATGAATCATCGGACCAGAAATACGAGCATCACGACCAATTACTACTTTCAGCTTTCTTCCATCTTCCAACTTCCCACTTCCAGCTTTTAGAAAGGTTCCATAAGCCGAAGCAAATTTTACTGCATCAACTGGAGTCAGGTTATCTCCTACTTTACCGCCAATAGTTCCACGAATTCCTGATATAGATTTTATTAATGTCATTTTTAAATGTTTAAAAGATTATGGTTTAAAATAAAGAAGTAAACCTGCATAAAATACAAATATAAAAAGTTCAGCATTGGATTTCAATAAAACATTCAAAGTTTTTTTTATATATTTACGAAGAATGATTTCCGATTTAGGAAAACCTGAAACTTGAAACAAAACAACTAACAACCTTGAACTATCTCGCTCACATATATCTTTCGGATGAAGATGATTTTATCAAAATTGGAAACTTTATGGCTGATGCGGTAAAAGGAAATCATTTTGAACATTATCCAACAGGTATTCAAATTGGAATTAGATTGCACCGTTTTATTGATAGTTTCACAGATTCTCATCCGGTTTACCGACAAAGTAAACATCGCTTGCACGAAAAATTCGGACATTATTCAGGTGTAATTATGGACATTGTGTACGATCATTTCTTAGCTAAAAATTGGAAACAATTTTCTACAACCAAATTAGAAGAATATGCAGATACTTTCTACAAATTGCTACAATCAAATTACGATATTTTAACCGAGAAAACACAAAATGCATTGCCTTACATGATACAAACCAATTGGTTAGTATGTTATAAAACTTTAGCAGGATTGGAATTGATTTTATTTCAAATGGATCATCGAACTAAAAATAGAGTAAATATGCCTGCTGCAATGGAAGATATTAAACTATTTTATGCAGAAATTGAGCAAGAATTTTTTCTTTTCTTTTCCGAATTAGAACAAAATTGCAAAGAAGAATTACTAAAATTAAAACATGAGTTTCGTTATAACAATTAAACTAGCATTAGAAGCCAATCAAGATTTTGCTTACGGACAAAAACAAAGTGATTACTTAAAAAATAATTTTCCGTGTTATGGCATTCCAACTCAAACCAGACGGGAAATTTTAAAAAATAAAGCTACTTTTTATCACGAAGAAATTAAATCTAACTTCAGAAACATTTGTTGGGAATTATACCAATTTCCACATCGAGAAATGCATCAAATAGCCATTGATATCTTCATCAAAGAAATCAAGAAAAACTATCGAGTTGAAGATATTTCATTGATTGAAAAACTGATCACTACAAATTCTTGGTGGGACAGTGTGGATACCTTAGCTAAATATGCAGTTGGTGGTTATTTAGAAAAATTCCCAGAAAAAAAATTCTCAATTATTGAAAAATTTTCTAATTCAGAAAATATGTGGTTAAATCGAACTGCGATTATTTTTCAATTGGGTTATAAAGCAAAAACCGACTTTAATCTCTTAATATCCGAATGCGAAAAATACAAATATTCTAATGAATTTTTCATTCAAAAAGCCATTGGTTGGGCTTTGCGCGAATATAGCTCTGTAAATCCAAAAGGTGTTTTAGAGTATGTAAATTCAACCAATTTAAAACCATTAAGCAAAAAAGAAGCGATAAGAAAAATTATCTAATTAGTCCATTTTTCAATGTGTCGATGTGTCAATTATTTTGATTAGCAATTAAAATAGCGTATTTTAGCGGTTCCTAATAAAAAATCCCTGTGTTAAAGTTAATACAAAAGATAGCTCAATTTTTCGAACAAAATTTCTCTAAGCTTAAAAGTGTTTTAGAGCCTCGCCAATTTTTATATGTTTCTAGTGTATTAGTTGGGCTTTCAGCAGCTTTAGCCGTAATTGTTTTGAAAACTTTTGCCCATAATGTCTTTTTATTTTCACAATATTTAAATAAAGAATTTCACTTACCATACAGTAACAGTACATTGCCAATTATTGGGATTTTATTGACCGTTTTTGTAATTAAAAACTTTTTAAACGGAAACATCGAAAAAGGAACCTCGCAAATTATGTATGCAGTGGCCAAAAAACGAAGTGTCATTCCGGATAAACAAATGTATGCACAAATTGTTACGAGTTCGTTAACCGTTGGTATGGGTGGAAGTGCTGGTTTGGAGTCGCCGATTACAATTACAGGTGCAGCGTTTGGAAGTAATTACGCTTTAAAATATAGATTAAGTTATAAAGATAGAACCTTGCTTTTAGCCTGTGGAGTTGCAGCCGGAATTGCAGCAGCTTTCAACGCACCAATTGCAGGTGTTTTATTTGCTATTGAAGTAGTTTTAGCGGAAATTAGTATAACTGCCTTTACCCCTTTGATAATCAGAGCAGCAACAGGTTCAATTGTTTCGATGTTATTATTAAATGAAGATGCCTTATTTAGTTTTAAATCCATTCAAGATTTTGATTCGAAAAACATTCCATTTTATATTGTATTAGGAATTTTGTCTGGATTTGTCTCCATTCATTATGCTAGAAACTTCAGAAAAGTAGAGCATTTTTTCGCAACTAGAAGTAAAAATTCATACCGAAAAGCATTATTTGGTGCGATTATTTTAGGAGTTATGATTTTTATTTTTCCAAGTTTATTTGGTGAAGGTTATGAAGGAATTAAACTTCTAGCGGCCAATCAACCTGAAAGATTACTTAACAACACACTTATTGAACGCTTTGAAAATAACAAATGGATTATTTTCGGATTCATTACCCTTACACTTTTGTTTAAAGTTTTCGCTACAGGAATTACCTTAGGTGCTGGTGGAAATGGAGGTAACTTTGCTCCTTCTCTATTTGTAGGTTCGTATTTAGGATTTTCAACAGCTTACTTTTTCAACATGTTAAAAATTACGAATTTGCCTATTAGTAATTTCACTTTGGTAGGTATGTCGGGTGTGTTGAGTGGTTTGTTTCATTCGCCGTTAACAGCCATTTTCTTAATTGCGGAAATTACTGGTGGTTATAGTTTAATGGTTCCTTTAATGCTGGTTTCTTCCATTAGTTTTGCGATTTCAAAGCACTTCGAACCCTATTCATTTGACATTAAAAACTTAGCGGATAAAGGCGAAGTTTTCACAGACGATAAAGACAAAAACATCTTACAATCGATTGATGTTAAAAAACTGATTGATAATAATTTTAATCCAGTTACTGAATCAAAAACTTTAGAAGCATTGATTGAAAAAATAGCTGCTTCTGATGATGTGATTTTCCCTGTTTTAAACGATGATAAAAAACTAATTGGATTAATTTATTTGGATGATATTCGTACGATTATCTTTTCTGCCTTTAAAGTAAAATACACTTCAATTACAGAAGTGATGCAACCCGTTAAAAACAAAGATATTGTAGATTTTGAAGATTCCATAGATACGATTATGAATAAATTTGAAACCACACAACAACTTATTTTACCGGTTGTGCAAGACAAAATTTTCATTGGTTTTATCTCTAAATCAGATATTTTAGAAAAATACCGTGAGCAATTGAAAGAATTGGTAATTGAGTAAGATTATATCATAAAAAATCCCGTTTAACACGGGATTTTCTCTTTATTCTTCTCTTCTAATAATATACGTATAAAACCATGTAATGGTAAAAGTTGGAATCACATCTGTAAACGGAATTAACTCTTCAATAGTTCCAAACAAACCTGCAATTTTACCTACTGTTCCTTTGTACATCAAAACCAAAAGTAATCCTGAAATGGGTGCCCAAAATGTGTCCGTAAACTCTCCAAAAATTGGAGCAACATAAGACAACATTCCAATTCCATCAAAAACAAGACTTAACATCAATTTTGACTTTTTATCACTTTTTTTTAAAAGATTTGGTTGAGGTTCTTCTAACATTTAATTCTAATTTATAATTATTTGCAACACTAATATACAAATTAAATGCCAAGTTTCTATTTTAAAGATTTTCAAATTAATCAAATTTCTCAAATCTGTGTTGATAAAATCTATTTCAACTTACTCTTATAATACTTTCTCAATTTCTCCAACTTAGGAGCAATCACATATTCGCAATAGCCTTGTTCTTTATTCAGATTGTAATAATTTTGATGATAATCTTCTGCTAAATAAAAAACGCCAGCTTCTTCAATTTGTGTCACAACTGGTTTAGCATATAACTTTTCTTTCTCAATTAACTGAATATAGTTTTCAGCTTTTTGTTTTTGTTCTGGCGAATGATAAAAAATCGCACTTCTATATTGTGTTCCAACATCAGCACCTTGTTTGTTTAATGTTGTTGGGTCGTGTGTAGCGAAAAATATTTCTAATAAATCTTCATAGGCGACTTCTTTCGGATTAAAAGTAATTTGAATTCCTTCCGCATGACCAGTTGTTCCGTTACAAACTTCGCGATATGCTGGATTTTTAATGAAGCCGCCTGTGAAACCAGAAACCACTTTTTCAACACCTTTTACTTCTAAAAAAATCGCTTCGGTACACCAAAAACAACCTCCGGCAAACGTTGCCACTTGTATGCTATCATTCATAATTACTTTTTTATTTTCTGTTTTAATTTCTGATTTTTTCTCTACAGTTTGCGCTTTGTTTTCACAAGAAAACAAACCTAAAAACGAGCTTAATAATACAATGTAGTTCATCTTTTTTTATCAAATTTAGTTAATATTCTTTCATACATATACGATTTAACTTTACTTTTAGATTTGTGAAGCTGTTGTAAGTTTGCCACGAATTCACTAATTCCAATATATTTGAGTTTCTTTATTAAATTATACGAATTAGATTCCGCCAAAGGCGGATAAATTCGAGTAAAATTCAGCAACAATTTTTAATTCGATAATTCGTGGCAAAAAATTAAATTATTTAACTTTCATTTGTGTTTCAAACATTTTAATATTCACTAATTCTTTGTTTCTTTGTACAAATTGATGTTATGAAATCGCAACATACATTTGTTTGTGTAAACAAACTCCTTTAAAATAATGCGATACCATATGACCTTTGAAAATCAATAAAAATTCACAGATGATAAGAGTTACGAATATAAATAAACATTATGGCGATTTACAGGTTTTAAAAAACGTAAGTCTGCAAATCAATAAAGGTGAAATTGTTTCCATAGTTGGTGCTTCTGGTGCTGGAAAAACAACTTTGTTACAAATTTTAGGAACCTTAGATTTATTAGATAAAAAAGATAATGTTTCGAGTTCGTTAACTATCAATGATACTTCGATAATTAATTTAAAAGATAAAGAATTATCGAAATTTAGAAATTTGAATTTAGGATTCATCTTTCAATTTCATCAATTATTACCCGAATTTACAGCTTTAGAAAATGTTTGTATTCCAGCATTTATTGCCAATAAACCAAAAAAAGAAGTTGAAATTGAAGCGAAAAAATTATTAGATTATTTAGGATTATCGCACAGAATTCATCACAAACCAAATGAACTTTCTGGTGGAGAACAACAACGTGTAGCCGTGGCAAGAGCTTTAATTAATAAGCCTGCCGTAATTTTTGCTGATGAACCTTCAGGGAATTTAGATCATACAACGGCAGAAAATTTACATCAATTGTTTTTCAAATTGCGTGACGAATTCGGACAAACATTCGTAATTGTAACGCACAACGAAGAATTGGCGAATATGGCAGACAGAAAATTAGTAATGATTGATGGTGTTTTGCAAAGTTAGAAGCAGACGCATCGTTTTTCAATTTACTTTTTGTCCCGCTTTTCGCTATATTCCCGAAGAAAAATCGGGAGATGCCGCTACAATCGGGGCTAATAAACAAAACCTTTTTTCAAAATGAACTTTACAGAATTAAAAGAATTTTTAGACGAAAAAGTCGTTTTATACAACAATAAAGATTTTATTGATTCAGATCCTGTTCAAATTCCGCATTTATATTCCCAAAAAGAAGATATAGAAATAGCAGGATTTTTAGCTGCAACAATAGCCTGGGGAAACCGAAAAATGATTATCAATAATTCGCATAAACTCATGCAAATTATGGGAAATTCACCTTATGATTTCGTGATGAATCATAAAGAAATTCATCTGGAAAAACTATCAAATTTCGTACACAGAACTTTTAACGCAACTGATGCTGTTACATTTATAAAGGCTTTACAACATATTTACAAAACTAATCCCGATTTAGAAAGTATCTTTTCAAAACATATTGAAAATAATTCTACACAAAAAAGTATATCAGAATTCAAGAAAACCTTTTTTGAAATTCCACATTTGCAAAGAACTCAAAAACATATTTCCGATCCGTTAAATGGTTCAGCAGCAAAAAGAATCAATATGTATTTACGTTGGATGGTTCGAAATGATAATAACGGTGTCGATTTAGGAATCTGGAAATCGATCCCCACTTCTGCTCTATCTTGTCCGTTAGATGTACATTCAGGAAACGTAGCTCGTAAATTGTTATTATTAACTCGAAAACAAAACGACGCCAAAGCTTTATTTGAATTAGATTCAAACTTACGACTTTTAGATGCTAATGATCCTGTGAAATATGATTTTGCTTTATTCGGATTAGGCGTTTTTGAAGGATTTTAAGCAAAAAAAAGAGCCCTAAAAAGAGCTCTTTTCTATAGTATTACGGAATTATATTAGTTGCTTTTAGTAAAATTTATTTTGATGGTATAATTTTTACCAACGTATAAATTTGCATCTTCAATTTTTAATGAGTTCAATGTCAATTTTATGTATTCTTTAATTTCAGAATCATTTGTTTTTACATTTAAAATTACCAATTCATCATCTGAATTTACGGTAAAAACAACATCAACTAAAGCTTCATTTTCAAATTCAAAATCTTCTAAATTCTTTTTTATCATTTCTGACATAGCCTTTACTGCTTTTGGTAAATCTTCTTCAAAAGAAGTTACATTATTCGCAGACACATGAAAAGTTGTTAAAACAAAAACAACTAATACTAAATTGATGATTTTTTTCATTCTTTGATTTTTTTAAATTTTACAAGACAAATCTAGGTCGGATTTCATTTAAAATAAAGCAAATAAAAAATCTTAACCATCATTTAAAATTGAGAAATAAATGATTTATTAAATTTCAACCAAACAGCTTAGAAAATTGCATTAAATTGAAATTTTAAGAGGAAAGCATGTAAAATTCCAAATTCTAATTTTATATTAAATTTACAATTTAAGAAAGTAAAACTTTCAATTAACAATTTATAAATCAGTAAAATATAAAGAATTTTAAAAAAAAAGTATAGTTTTTCAAATTTGGAATCAATAATTTTTAAACTTTTGATTTTCGTCGTTTTAAAAATTCTAAAATTATTTCAATTAGAAAGAAAAATACACAAGCTGAAAGCCAGAACAAAGTAAAAAAATAGAAACCCATATATCCCATAACATGTCTGTGTTCATTTTCCACACAATGTTTATGTTCATCATATGTCAAAAAAGTAATTAGAAATACAAGTAGTAGCGGAATAATTAAAACCAAAACTCTTTTAAAAATATATTTTACCATAATTTGAAATAAAAAAATCCCGACCAAAGCCGGGATTCAAATATATACTATTTTATTTTCTTATTAAGATAATGCCGCTTTAACTTGGTCAGCCGCTTCTTGAAACTGAACCGCTGATAAAATTGGCATTCCAGAATTGTCAATTAATTCTTTAGCAATTTCTGCATTTGTACCTTGTAAACGAACAATAATTGGCACTTTAATTGCATCACCCATATTTTTATAAGCGTCTACAACTCCTTGTGCTACTCTATCGCAACGTACAATTCCACCAAAAATGTTAATTAAAATTGCTTTTACGTTGGCATCTTTTAAAATAATACGGAAAGCTGTTTCAACACGTTTAGCATCTGCAGTTCCTCCAACATCTAGGAAGTTAGCAGGTTCAAAACCAGCATATTTAATTAAATCCATAGTAGCCATTGCTAAACCAGCACCGTTTACCATACATCCAACAGTTCCATCTAAATCAACATAATTTAAACCAACTTCTTTAGCTTCAACTTCAATAGGATTTTCTTCACGAACATCACGCATTTCAGCTAATTCTTTATGACGGAATAAAGCGTTATCATCTAAATCAACTTTAGCGTCAACAGCAATAATTTTATTGTCAGAAGTTTTTAATACTGGATTAATTTCAAACATAGTAGCGTCTGAACCAATGTAAGCTTTGTATAAAGCGTCAACAAATTTCACCATTTCTTTGAAAGCCTCACCTGACAAACCTAAATTAAAAGCAATCTGTCTTGCTTGAAATCCTTGTAAACCAATAGATGGATCAATTTCTTCGGTAAAAATTAAATGTGGAGTGTGCTCCGCCACTTCTTCAATATCCATTCCACCTTCAGTAGAATACATAATCATATTACGACCTTTACCTCTGTTTAACAAAACAGACATGTAAAATTCTTTAGTTTCTGATTCACCTGGATAATATACATCCTCAGCAATTAAAACTTTATGAACTCTTTTACCTGTTGGAGGTGTTTGAGGCGTAATTAAATCCATACCAATAATTTGACCAGCAATTTCTTTAACTTGATCTAAATTTTTAGCTAATTTAACTCCACCACCTTTTCCACGACCACCTGCGTGAATTTGAGCTTTAATAACATGCCAACCTGTACCAGTTTCAGCAGTTAATTGTTTTGCTTTTTCAACAGCTTCATCAGCATTGTTTGCAACATGACCACGTTGAATGCGCACGCCATAGCTTGCTAATATTTCTTTACCTTGATATTCGTGTACGTTCATAATTAAGTATGAGTTAATCTTGTTTAAAAGTGGGACAAAAATAATAAAGTAATTCTTAAATGACTAATTTTTACGACTCTTTTTAGATTTAAATTTGATAATTTAGTATAGTTATTGTTATAAATAAAACAAATTGTTGTTTTTATATTTTATTTGTGTTATTTTTTCATTTCAAAAGATTTGCAAAATACATTTGCAAAAAAAAATATAAAAATGCAAAATTCAGATTTATTACAAGTAGCACAAAATTATGGTTGTCCGTTATATGTTTATGACGCAGACAAGATTGTATCACAATACAACCGATTAGTAAAAGCATTTAACAAAATTGAAAGTTTTAAGATTCATTATGCAGTTAAAGCACTTTCTAATATCAACATTTTAAAGCTCTTAAAAAATGAAGGTTGTGGTTTAGACACCGTTTCTATTGAAGAAGTATTGCTAGGCTTACATGCTGGATTTGCTCCATCAGAAATTATGTATACACCTAATGGAGTTTCATTTGAAGAAATAGAAAAAGTAGCTCAAATGGGTGTACAAATTAATATTGACAATCTTTCTATATTGGAACATTTCGGTACGAAATACCCAACTATTCCAGTTTGCATAAGGGTAAATCCACATGTTATGGCTGGTGGAAATGCAAATATTTCAGTTGGACATATTGATAGTAAATTCGGTATTTCAATACATCAATTGCCTCATATTTTAAGAATTGTAGAAAACACAAAAATGCACATCAACGGAATCCA
>MGWJ01000105.1:4907-5265 GCA_001800945.1 Flavobacteria bacterium RIFCSPLOWO2_12_FULL_31_7 | reverse complement strand
AAACATTTTTTCAATGTCAGAAATGGTAATGTCGGTATCTTCTACCACATCATGCAATAGGGCAGAAGCAATACCAGTTGAACCTAAACCAATTTGAGAAGCTACAATTTTGGCTACAGCAATTGGGTGGAAAATATAGGCTTCTCCTGATTTTCTTCTTTGTTCGCTATGTGCTTCAACAGCTACATCAAAAGCTTTACGAATTAGTTTTTTATCTTCATCTGTAAGATTTTGGTAACTAATACGAAGTAGCTCTTTATATTCTTTGGCTATGGCTTTGTTTTCTGCTTCTAAATCGATCTCTGTCATATTGAAATTTTGGAGTACATAAAAATACGGCTAATAATCAATATATAAA
>MGWJ01000105.1:3850-4884 GCA_001800945.1 Flavobacteria bacterium RIFCSPLOWO2_12_FULL_31_7 | reverse complement strand
AACAGAAAAACAGACTAAAATAAAAGAAAACACAGACTTAAGAAATGTCTAAAATTTATATAATTTCTCAAATCTGTGTTGCTACTATTATTTTTTATTGAAATCTAAATCTTGAAAATCGTAGCTAAAATCGGTTAATTCAGAAATTGCTGCCATTTTAATATTGGTGTTGTTGGCTGAAAAAGTGATTAAAGCATCTGCATTAAAACTTCTGTTAAACCATTTTACGGCGAAGGTATTGTCTTTGTAAAAGAAAATTTCACCCGCTAATTGTGGCGAACGCTCTGAATTGAAAAACATTTTTCCTTTTTTCTCAGAAATAATAATGTTTCCGAACCAGTTATCTTTGTATGTTCCCACGTAGTTTTTAGTATCTACTTTTACTTTATTCTTCTTGTTTTCTGTAATTTTTGCCCAAACTTCTGTGGTAACTTTATCAGCTTCTGCAATATTATTTTTTTCTCTATCACTGAAAATCTTCACATAATCCTTGTAATCGATTTTCAAATAAGCATCTTTAATGGTGCTTGTAATTGCATTAAAAGCGGCGCCAGATTGTTGATTGGTTAGCACTACAATTCCTAAATTTAATTCTGGAATAAGTGTTACTTGTGTTACAATTCCTTCTAAACCGCCAGTATGAGTCACTTGTTTGTAACCTTTCACATCACTCAAAAACCAACCTAAACCATAACCAGAAAAATGAGTAAAATAAGGTTCTCTTGTTCTTGCTGGAATTATAGTTTGCAATTGCCACATTTCGTTATGCTGTGCTTCAGAAAATAGTTTGTTTTCTTTGTTAGCGCCATATTTTCCTTGTTGTAATTGCATAATCATCCATTTACTCATGTCGTTTACAGAAGAATAAATTCCAGCTGCTGCATCAAAAGTTTGGTTTTTGTATCGAGAAATTACTTTTAATTTTCCATCAGTTGGTACGTGAGGATCGATAATATTTGTCGTGTCTTTTAAACGTAAGAAAGAACCTGCGCTATTGTTCATTTCTAAAGGCTTCATAATTTTAGTTTCTATAA
>MGWJ01000105.1:1532-3795 GCA_001800945.1 Flavobacteria bacterium RIFCSPLOWO2_12_FULL_31_7 | reverse complement strand
TAATAAGTTGTTGTAATGGTATTTGGTAAGAAAAGCTGAAACGGGTTTTAGATATTGTAAATTTTCAATAATATCTTTTGGTTTGAAATTACTTCCGTCAGGCCAAATCATTAAATCACCAGCCCCTAAACCTAAACCACTTCTGTGCGTTACTAAATCGCGAACTGTAAATTCATTCGTAACATAATCGTTATACATTTTAAAGTTTGGCAAGTGTTTGATTACTTTGTCATCCCAATTCATTTTGCCTTCATCAACTAACATAGCAATTGCAGCAGTTGTGAAGGCTTTACTATTTGAAGCCACTCCAAAAAGAGTATTTCCATCTACTTTATCTTTTTTCAGAATAGATTTTACACCGTAACCTTTACTGTGAATGATTTTTCCGTCTTTTACAACGGCAACCGCAATTCCAGGAACGTTGAAAGCTTTTAAAGTGTTTTCTGCTACTTCATCAATTTGCTTTTCAGTGATTTGAGAAAAAGTACTGAATGATGTTAGTAAAGTGATTAATAATATTTTTTTCATTTTATGATGTTTTTGGTTTGTTGTTTTATTTGGAACACAGATTTAAGAAATTATATAAATTTTAAAAATTTCTCCAATCTGTGTTGTTCTTGTTTTTATAATTATTTAATCGGCTCATTGACTAATCGAAAATTGGCTCATTAAAAACCTCTTTGTCTTTTGGCTTCGAATAATAAAATCGCCGCAGCTACCGAAACATTCATCGAATCGATAATACCTTGCATCGGAATATTGATGTTTTTAGTAGCGTTTTTTCTCCAAACTTCTGTAATTCCAGTAGCTTCTGTTCCCACGACTAAAGCAGTTGGTTCGTTATAATTTTGAGCGTGATAGGTTGCCGAATCTTGTAAAGTCGCACAATAAATATTGATGTTTTTTTCTTTTAAGAATTCAATAGCTTCTTCTGATGTGGCTACCGCAATTTGTCTTGTAAACAAACATCCAACGCTTGAACGCACAATATTTGGATTATACATATCTGATTTTGGATTCGCAATAATTACTGCATCAATATTAGCGGCATCGGCTGTACGTAATAAAGCACCTAAATTCCCTGGTTTTTCTAATCCTTCGGCTACTAAAATTAAAGGGTTTTTAGATAATTTTAAATCCGATAATTGTAAAGATTTTGTTTTGGCAATGGCAATAATTCCTTCAGTAGTATCACGATACGCTAATTTTTGATAGACTTCTTTAGAAATTTCAATCAATTCAACTTGTTGGGAAGTCAATTTTTTAATTTGATTTTCTGAAATGATTTCTGGTAAAAATAAAATCGTTTCTAATTCGTAACCACCTTTTAAAGCTAATTCAATTTCACGTTGTCCTTCAATAATAAATGTTCCCGATTGTTTACGAGCTTTGGCTTTATCTTGTAACAAGACTAAGTTTTTTACAAACGGATTTTGAATGGAAGTGATTTGCTTCATAATGTTAAGACGCTAGTTTAGCCACGAAGGCACTAAGACACAAAGGTATCTTTTTTAAGTAAAAAAACAAAGTCGCAAAATTGGTGGTTTTGCGACTTTGGTAATTGATAATCTATAATTTAGTTTTTCACTTCCGACTTCTTACTTCCAGCTTCATACTTTCCTTTATATCTGTCGTATAATTCCGTTTGATGACTTTCTAAACTAATTTGTCTTCCGTCAATAAATGCTTGAGATAATTTATTGGTTTTCATATCTAAAGCATCACCTTCAGAAATGAATAGGGTAGCGCTTTTCCCTGCTTCTAATGTTCCGTACTTAGCGTCAATTCCTAATATTTTTGCTGTGTTAGAAGTGATTAATTTCAACGCATCTTCTTTGTTCATTCCCCAAGCCGCACAAGTTCCTGCATAAAATGGAATGTTTCTGGTTTGCATGCGTTCCATATCTCCTGAATTTTCTAATCCTACTACAATTCCTTTATCGGTTAAGATTTTAGCTATTTTGTACGGTAAGTTTACATCTTCATCTTCGGAATTTGGTACATCGTGAATTCTTCTCAATAAAACGGAAACATTATTTTCTTTCAATAAATCGGCGATTTTGTGTGCGTTATATCCGCCAATAATCACTAATTTTTTAATGTTATTTTTCTTTTTGAATAAGATAATATCCGTAATTTCTTTTTCGCCATTTGCGTTTACGTATAATGTTTTATCACCGTTTTGTAAACCGCTCATGGCATCATAAGGAATGTCTTTTATTTTTTTATCCGAATTGATATAACCTAACGATTGATCAAAAAA
>MGWJ01000105.1:0-1506 GCA_001800945.1 Flavobacteria bacterium RIFCSPLOWO2_12_FULL_31_7 | reverse complement strand
CGTATTTTTTGTTTGGTTCGATACCGCCTGGTTCAGCCCACCAACCTAATCTGGCATAGCTATTTGGCCAACGCATGTGAATTCCATCATTTTCTTTAATAATAGCATCTTCCCAGTTCCAAGCATCTAATTGTACTACTGATGAAGTTCCAGAAATTCTTCCACCACGAGGAGTAATTTGCGCTAACAAAACGCCATTTGGTCTTGCTGATTCCGTAATTTTTGATTCGGTATTATAAGCAATGATACTTCTAATGTGCGGATTGAATTCTCCAATTTCACTTTCATCATCTGAAGCACGAACCGCATCCACTTCTACTAATCCTAAAGTTGAATTTGGTGCGATAAAACCAGGGTAAATATGTTTTCCGTAAGCTTCAATTGTAATATCATGTTTGGCTGGTCTGGCTAAAGTTCCATCTGAAACCGAAGCAATTTTTCCATCAACAATAGATATCAAACTATTTTCTTGAATTTTTCCATTCCCTAAATGTGCCGTTCCACCCATAATTAAAATGGATTTGCTTTGCTTTGGTGCTGGCGTTTGTTGCGCAAAACTTACTAGAGAAGTTAAGGCTAATATGTATGTTAATTTTCTCATTTTTATATTATTTTTTATAACACAGATTTTTGAAATTATTTTAATTTATAAAATCTGTGTTGGAAAATATTGTAACACTTATTAGTTATTGTATTTAGCGTGAAATTCTCTACATTTTTCACCAAGTGTATCACAGTGGTAATGTCCAGTTGATTTTTTCTTAGGTTCTTGTGTTTTTAAACCTTTGTTTTTGGCGTCTAACAATAAATTAATTAATTCATTTCTTTCTTTTTGAACTAATTCATTTTTAGCATTTTCTTGTTCTATATCAAAGAAAACAATTCCATCCACTACTGTTTTTTCTGCTTTTGCATAAATGGTTAATGGATTATCAGACCAAAGAACCACATCAGCATCTTTACCCACTTTAATACTTCCCACTTTATCATCTACTTGTAATAATTTAGCCGGATTTAAGGTGACGAAATTCCAAGCAGCTTCTTCAGTTACGCCACCATATTTTAATGTTTTTCCAGCTTCTTGATTTAATCTTCTCGACATTTCAGCATCATCAGAATTGATCGAAACCGTTACACCAACAGTATTCATAAGTGCTGCATTGTAAGGAATCGCATCATTAACTTCGTATTTATAACCCCACCAATCTGCGAAAGTGGAACCTCCAACACCATGTTTAGCCATTTTATCGGCTACTTTATAACCTTCTAAAATATGTGTGAAGGTTTGAATTTTAAAGTTGTATTTCTCAGCTACTTTTAACAACATATTTATTTCAGATTGCACGTAAGAGTGACAAGTAATGAATCGTTTTTTGTTTAAAATCTGACTTAAAGTTTCTAATTCAATATCAAATCGTGGTGCGATTTTACCTTTCTTAGCATTGTAAGCATCCCATTCTTTTTGATAAGCTAAAGCACGTGAAAAATAATCTTCATACACTTGTT
>MGWJ01000104.1 GCA_001800945.1 Flavobacteria bacterium RIFCSPLOWO2_12_FULL_31_7 | reverse complement strand
TCAAGAAAGAGGATTGCAAAAAACAAGAATTGGCGCCATGGTAATTACTTGTGCTGCTGCCGATGATATTACTGCATGGTGTTTATTAGCAGGTGTAATTGCTATTGTAAAAGCTGGTTCTGTTACAAGTTCCTTATACATTATTGTGTTGTCATTGGTGTATGTTTTTGCCATGATAAGATTAGTTCGACCATTTTTACGAAGAATTGGAAATTTATATGATACTGCTGAGAAAATTACAAAACCTGTAGTAGCTATTTTCTTTTTAACCTTATTAATTTCATCTTATTTAACTGAAATTATTGGTATTCATGCCTTATTCGGAGCTTTCGTTGCTGGTGTAATTATGCCAGACAACATGAAGTTTAGAAAAATGTTTATCGAAAAAATTGAAGATGTAGCTTTAGTAGTTTTATTACCTTTATTCTTTGTTTTTACAGGTTTAAGAACAGAAATTGGCTTGCTAAATAGTCCAGAATTATGGAAAGTTTGTGGGTTAATTATTATTGTTGCTGTGGTAGGTAAATTTATTGGAAGTGCATTAGCTGCAAAATTCGTAGGTCAAAATTGGAGAGATAGTTTAACAATTGGTGCCTTGATGAATACTCGTGGATTAATGGAGTTAGTCGTGCTGAATATTGGTTACGATTTGGGCGTACTAACCAAAGAAGTTTTTGCGATGATGGTAATTATGGCTTTAGCTACAACATTTATGACGGGTCCAGCTTTAAATATTATCGATTTCGTTTTCAAAAGAAGAAAGACTATCGTACCCACTACAAATGCTGATAATTTAGAATATAAAGTTTTAGTTTCTTTCGAAAATCCGGAAGATGGTAAGCATTTATTGAAAGTGGCGAATAACTTTGTAAGTTTAGAAAAGGAAAAGCAATCGATTACAGCAATGTATATTTCTTCAACAAATGAAGTTAATCCTTATAAAATTGAAGAATACGAACGAGAAAGTTTCAAACCCTTATTAAAAGAAGCTAATAAATTAAATCGAAAAGTTGAAACCCTTTTTAAAGCTTCTCGAGATATTGATTCGGATATTGTAGAAGTGGGTAATAAAGGTGAATTTGATTTAGTTTTAATCAATATTGGATCTTCTATATTTGAAGGAACGCTTTTAGGAAAAGTTTTAGGAATTACCTCTAAAATTATAAATCCAGAAAATTTATTAAATACGTTTACGGGAAAAGAAAAGCTATTTGAAATCAATTATTTTGATGACAAAACGCAAGCAATTATCAATAAAACAGAAGTTCCATTAGGAATTTATGTCGATAAAAATTTAATTAAAACCGAGAATATTTCCGTAATTTTATTTAATAAAGAAGATCAATTTTTATTAGATTATGTAAAATTACTAAAAAAGAATTCTCAAGCTAAGATTTCAATTTTCGATACGTATGATATTGTAAATGAAAACAATAAAATCACACATGAAAATGTAAAAGTGATTCATTCCTCAAAATTAGAAAAAGATTTCTTGAAAGAACAAGATTTATTAATCATGAGTATTGATAGTTGGAAAAAACTAATTGATACAAGAAGTGTTTGGTTAAATAATACACCATCACTTTTAATAATAAAACCATAATATGTTACAAATAGGTGTATATCATACATTAAAAATAGATAGAGAAACAAAAGTTGGATTGTTTCTAACCAATGGAAAAGACGATGTTTTGTTACCAAATAAATACGTACCTAGCGAATTTGAAATTGGTGAAGATTTAACAGTTTTCGTATATTTAGATCACGAAGAACGTCCTGTTGCTACAACTTTAAAACCCTTTATTACTTTAAATTCATTTGCTGTTTTAAAAGTAAATTACATCAATAAATTTGGTGCCTTTTTAAATTGGGGAATGGAAAAAGATTTGTTTGTTCCGTTTAAAGAACAAGCGCGTCCGATGGAAAAAGACAAACGTTATGTGGTAACAATGTATTTAGACAAACAAACGGGTAGGTTAGCAGCATCAAGTAAAATTAACCAGTTTTTAGATAAAGAACCTTTAGATGTTGAAGTCGGACAAGAAGTAGATGTAATGGTTTCTCACATTACTGAAATCGGAATTAACGTAATTATCAACGGAAAGTTTCGTGGTTTAGCCTATCAAAATCAAGTTTTTGAAACGGTTTCGCCAGGATATAAAACGAAAGGTTATATTAAAACAATTCGCCCTGATGGAAAAATTGATGTTTCTTTCCAAAAACAAGGTTTTGAAGCCATTGACGATTCTGCACAACAAGTGTTAGAAGCCTTAAAACAAAATGATGGTTTTTTAAGATTGAACGACAACAGTCATCCAGAAGAAATCAAATCGGTTTTAAAAATGAGTAAAAAAACATTCAAAAAAGCGATTGGAAGTTTATATAAACAAAAACTTATTGATATTAATAACGAAGGCATTCAGTTGGTATAATTTCAAGATATTTTTTGTCATTCTGAACTTGTTTCAGAATCTAAATTATTTTAGTTGAGAATCTGAAACAAGCTCAATTTGATAAAAGTAATTATCAAACAAAAAACGCAAATTCAACTTAATGAAATTGCGTTTTTTTATTTTAATTATTCGTAAATCGTAAATCTCAATTCGTAAATCGAATTATTTTCCCCACTCACTCGGATTACTATTCCAACATTGTAGTGTTTCTAATTCTTCTTCTGAAACATATTGTTTTTCAACCGCTTTTTCAATTAAGTTTTCGTAATTACTTAAAGTATAAACCTCAAGTTTTGCTTCTGAAATTTTTTCTTGAGAAATTGGAAACCCATAGGTGAAAATCGCGGCCATTCCTTTTACATTTGCGCCTTCATTACGTAAAGCTTCTACAGCCATTAAACTACTTCCACCAGTAGAAATTAAATCTTCTACGACAATTACAGTTTGACCTTTTTGTAAGAAACCTTCTACCTGATTTTGTCTTCCATGCTTTTTTGCTTCCGGTCTAACATATACAAAAGGTAATCCCATAGCTTCTGCTACTAAAATTCCGATGCCAATTGCTCCTGTTGCTACTCCTGCAATCACGTCTGGACGACCAAATTTGTCTTCAATTTGCTTTACAAATTCATCTCTAATATAATTTCTAACCGCTGGAAACGAAAGCGTTATACGGTTATCACAATAAATTGGACTTTTCCAGCCAGAAGCCCAAGTAAAAGGATTTTTAGAATTCAATTTAATTGCGTTTATTTGTAAAAGCAATTCGGCTGTTTGTTGTGCTGTGTTGTTGTTAAATATCATATTGCAAATGTATAAAGTTTTTGTAAACGAGAAACCACTTTTTTTGACAAATACGTTTGAAAAGGAAACAAATTTTAAAATTTATTTGTTAGAAACGGTAAATATTCCAAAAGTAATCTCAGAATTATTTTTGAATAAAATTCAAAGTGCCTACTTATACCATTCCGATGAAAAGTTAATTATGAAAACTTTGAAATCGAAAATTCCTGTGTCAAAAGCTGGTGGTGGATTGGTATTTAATGCTAATGGAGAAGTTTTATTCATTTTTAGAAATGGAAAATGGGATTTACCAAAAGGTGGAATTGAAAAAGATGAAACCATTGAAAATGCCGCCATGCGCGAAGTAGAAGAAGAAACAGGAGTTTCAGGCTTAAAAATCACAGAAAAACTTCAAAAAACCTATCATATTTTTAAACGTAACGGAAGTTTTAAACTAAAAATTACCTATTGGTTTAAAATGGAATCCAATTACACAGGACCAACTTGTCCACAAGAAAAAGAAGGCATTACAAAAGCTGTTTGGCTAAAACCATCAGAAATTGAAGCTGCTCTTGGAAATTCCTATGAAAATATTAAATTGTTGTTTGAAAGTGAAAAGGTTATTTAGATTTTATAACTATGAAATTCAATTTAATAATATCTATATTACTCTTTACAATTCTAGCTTCTTGTTCAGAATATAAATTTATTGATAATCCGAAATTTGGCGATAGTATTGATTATAAAGATTTTGGTTTTAAACAATTTGAAAATTACAATACTTTTTATTCAAGACGTAAAATTGGAATGAGTGCTGGTAATCAAACAAGTTATTATCAACATTATGACATTAATGTTCCAAAAAATATAAAAAAATGGTTGTATTATGGTACTGAATTTTTTATTGAATATGAAAATGGACAAATAATTTCAATAAATCCTGAAAGAGAAATCAAAAATGAAAAAATTACTGATTGGAAGGAATTAGTTGAAGACGCAGATTTACTTTCCGGTATATCTGATTATTTTAAAGATGTTTATAATAAAAGGTGGGATTATTCTGCTAATACAAAGTCCGGAAGAATTACCAAAATATATTTTGATGGACATACTACAATAATATTATTTAATATAAAAAAGGAAAATGAATTAGAATTTTTTAATATTAAGAATACTTTGAAATATATAAATAGTAGCCATTAACAACTCATTTACAAATTAATCAAAATAAATGGTCTACATTTGCTTAAAATTTTGCTATTAAGCGCATTTAAATGAAGAAAATAGGTTTTAAATATTTCTTTCTGCTTTTTATTTCTGTACTGAGTTGCTTTGGTGTATACACTAAATCCATTCAGAATACAGGCAAAATTTTTTCACATTATGTAGTTCATCACGCTGAATATAATCCTGGAAAAAAACAACATTTAACACAAAGTTCTTTAGCGTATGAAATAGAACTTGAAAATGCTGAAATAAGTGAATCAGAAATTGATGAAACGGATTTCTCAGGTAAAAAATTCTTAAACAATTTCCGATTTTCTGATACGTATTTAACTACTAATCTTCTAGAAAATCAAACTTCCGTAATTAAAAATGGCTTAAAATCATGTAATTACGAAAAATACCTTGCATCCACTTATCCTTTAAATGTTAAATTCTCTGTTTATAGAATTTGATTAACTGTTTTTTCATAAAACTTTCAACGGATTATTTAGTAATCTGTTGCGCACATTTTATTACTCAAAAACATTTAATTAATTTTTATAAATATAGTTATGGCTAAAAGAATTTTTATGCTATTAAGCTTGGGTAGCGCTTTATTGCTAGCAAGTTGTGGTCACAAAGAAGAACATAAAGAAGAAAAAACAGCTTTTTTAGCAACAAATCCAATCATAAAAGACACAGTTGTTACCAAAGATTACGTATCTCAAATACAATCATTTAGACACATCGAATTAAGAGCCTTAGAGAAAGGTTATCTTCAAAAAATATATGTAGATGAAGGTCAATTTGTAAAACAAGGTCAAATCTTGTTTC
>MGWJ01000103.1 GCA_001800945.1 Flavobacteria bacterium RIFCSPLOWO2_12_FULL_31_7 | reverse complement strand
CATTTCAAAATTCACTATTTTATATAATTTTGATTACGAATCTCCCGTTGACATTCAGGTATTTGACATAAGAGGAAACTTACTTCTAAGCAAAACAGACAAGGAGACTTATAAAGGTAAAGAGATGGAAATTGAATTTCCACAAACCTATCAAAAAGGTCAAGTATTCTTTGTTCGTATTGAAACAAATAGAGGACATATTATCAAAAATATCGTATCAAGCACTAATTAATAATTTAATTTAAAAAGAAGAAGCCGTCCTGATTTAATCGAGACGGCTTTTTTATTTATTCTAAATTGTAATTCAAATTATTTTACTAAACCTCTTGAAATTACAATTCTTTGAATTTCTGAAGTTCCTTCATAGATTTGAGTAATCTTAGAATCACGCATCATTCTTTCTACATGGTATTCAGAAACATAACCATTTCCTCCATGAATTTGAACTGCCTCATTTGCAACTTCTAAAGCAATTTCAGAAGCATATAATTTAGCCATCGCACCAGAATGTGCAATATCTTCACCTAAATCTTTTTCAGCAGCAGCTTTGTGAATTAACAATCTTGCAGCCGTAATTTTTACGTGCATATCAGCTAATTTGAAAGCAATAGCTTGGTGATTGAAAATTGGTTTTCCAAAAGCTACACGCTCTTGAGAATATTTTAAAGCTAATTCATAAGCACCTTGAGCAATTCCTAACGCTTGAGAAGCAATTCCGATACGTCCACCATTTAAAGTTGACATCGCGAAAGCAAATCCAAAACCATCCGCACCAATTCTGTTTTCTTTAGGAACTTTTACATCATTAAATAATAACGTATGTGTATCTGAACCACGAATTCCCATTTTCTTTTCTTTCGGACCAACTTCGAAACCTGGCATTCCTTTTTCCATAATAAGAACATTAATTCCTTTATGACCTTTTGAAGCGTCAGTTTGAGCAATCACTAAATAAGTAGAAGCTGTTCCACCATTAGTAATCCAGTTTTTTGTACCGTTTACTAAATAATGGTCACCCATATCAATAGCCGTAGTTCTTTGCGAAGTCGCATCAGAACCTGCTTCTGGCTCAGACAAACAGAATGCTCCGATTACATCACCTTTAGCTAATGGCGTTAAATATTTTATTTTTTGTTCTTCTGAACCATATTTTTCTAAACCTGCACAAACTAATGAGTTATTTACAGACATAATAACAGCTGCAGAAGCATCCACTTTAGCAATTTCTTCCATTGCTAAAACATAAGAAACACTATCTAAACCTGCACCACCATATTTTGGATCAACCATCATTCCCATAAAACCAAGTTCAGCCATTTTCTTAACTTGTTCTGTCGGAAACTTTGAATGTTCATCTCTTTCTATAACACCAGGTAATAATTCTGTAACAGCGAAATCTCTTGCCGCTTGTTGAATCATTAATTGCTCTTCGTTTAATTTAAAATCCATTATTTTACTATAGGTTAATTGAATATATCTTAAAAATTTCGCTCAAATGTAGTTATTTTATATGAAAATTTCAATAAGAAATTGTATTTTTAACCCATGTTTAATCAGAACTATAACGTTATCGGGGTAATGTCGGGCACTTCATTAGATGGAGTGGATTTGGCACATATAAAATTTGAAATAAATCAGCAGAAATGGTCTTATGAAATTTACGAATGCGACACCATTTCTTATGCAACAGAAATGATTGCAAAACTCAAAAACGGGATCAATTTTAACGAAGTTGAACTCTCAGATTTAAACATAGAATACACCAATTTATTAGGGAATATTATTTCTGATTTTATCACTAAAAACAATATTTCCAACTTAGATGCCGTTTGTTCTCACGGACATACGATTTTACATCAACCACAAAACGGTTTCACCCTTCAAATTGGGAATTTGCCTGAAATTACTAAAATTGTACATCAAAAAGTAATTTGTGATTTCCGTGTGCAAGATGTAAAACTAGGTGGTCAAGGCGCACCTTTAGTTCCAATTGGTGATAGAATTTTATTTTCTGAATTTGATTATTGTTTGAATTTAGGTGGATTTTCTAATATTTCTTTCGAAGAAAACAACCAACGAATTGCATTTGATATTTCTCCAGTCAATACTGTTTTGAATTTTTATGCGAATACTTTCGGATTAGAATATGACGATAAAGGTATAATTGCAGCATCCGGAAATTTAAATTCTGAATTATTTGAAGAATTAAATCAACTAGAATTTTACAGCAAATCGTATCCAAAATCTTTAGGCTTCGAATTTGTAAAAGAAACAGTTATACCAATTTTAGAAAACCATACCATTTCAACCGAAGACAAAATGCACACATTTACAGAACATATCGCTTTCCAAATTGGTAAAATCTTACAGAAGAAATCAGGCAAATTATTGGTTTCTGGCGGCGGCGTTTATAACGATTTTCTTATCGAAAGAATGAAAGCGCATTTACCAACGATTGAAATCATTATTCCCGACGAAAAAACAATTAAATTTAAAGAAGCGTTAATTTTTGCTTTATTGGGTGTTTTAAAATTACGAAACGAAATTAATGTTTTAGCAAGCGTAACTGGGGCGAAACACGATCATAGCTCGGGAGAAATTTATGAATAATATAAAGATTAATTTCAGCACAAATTCACGAATTTTAAATTATTAACAATCTAATTAAATTCGAATTTTCTTCATAAATGAAATAATTCATACATCTTTTTCTATTTACAAAAAACCTTAAGAAATTCGAGAATTCGTGGGAAAAAAACAGTATCAAACATTTTGATGTTTGATAAAATCAGTTACTTGCTTCACCAATTCTTTACTTTTTAAATCGTGACCCAAACCTTCTGTCAAAATCAATTCGCTATTTTTACAATGTTTATTTAATCGTATCGAGTAATTATAATTAGTTGCCATATCTTGTTTATCATGCACAATTAATGCAGGAATCGTAATATTTTCTGCAAATCTTGCACTAGAAAAATAACTTGGCACTTTCCCTAATTGAGTATAAAATTCTTCAATAATTAAATTTAAAGATTTTGCAGTTAATCCTAAGGTTTGTTTATAAAAGTCAAAAAAATCTGAAGCTTCGCCTGGCGCACCCATAATGACAACTTTTTCAATCGTGTGTTCTTTGTACTGATCTAAGAAATAAGTGGTAGCAAATCCGCCAATAGAATGACTCACTATAGAAGTAATTTCAGAATTTAATTCTAAGAATGCATTGATAACTTTTGCATACAACACCACATGAATCGACTTTCCTGAAGACAATCCGTGAGCTGGCGCATCCAACGCATACACTGTGAAATCATTTTTAACTAAGTGTTCGATATAATTTTTCCATCGAAACGAATGACTAGACCATCCATGAACCAGTAATATTTTCTTACTTCCACTTCCCCATTTGTAGGTTTGAATTGTATAACCTTCCAAATCAAAAACTTCCGAAATTCCTTTTTGTAAAAATTCTAATTGATGTGGTTTTACTTTTCGAGCAAACGGATTACAAAAAAGTAAAAAGCCATTCTTTTTTAGCTTTTTTGGATGTATAAATGACAATAAATTGAAATAAAACCCTAATGATTTTTGCATTATTTTCTTAAAATTCATCTTATTTTTTGTTTTAAGATACCAATCGGTATCAATTTGTTTAAATTTTTTTACAGCAATATATCGGATACAATCCAATTTTTTAAATGGTTCACCACAATCTCAATATCCGAATTAGAATTTTGTAATTTACTCATCATTACACCGCCTTCAAGTGTAGAAATCATAATAGTTGCCACTAATTTTTCATTCACTAAAGCACCAACTTGTTTGTGTGTTTTTCCATTGATAATTATTCTTTCCACAGAATCTCTAAAAACAGATAAGGCTTGTTGTGCTTTTTGCTTCAATTCAAAGTTCGTATCATCCACTTCAACTGCAACATTTAGCAACGGACAACCACCATCAATTAGTGGATTTGTAATGTAACTTTTGAATAAATCTAACACACAAAAAAGCTTATCTCTGGTATTGTTTTCAGATTTAATTTTCTCATTTAAAGTGATAAAAATCGCCTGCATCATTTTCTGAAAAGCTTCAATTTCCAGACTTTCTTTACTCTCAAAATGTCTGTAAATCGCACCTTTAGTCAAGCCTGTAGCTTCAGTAATATCACTTAACGACGTTGACTTATACCCTTTTGTATTAAAAAGGTTGGTTGCTTCTTTTAGCACTTTTGCTTTGGTTATATCAGAGGATCGCATATGCAAAGATACCAATCGGTATCGAAATAACAAAAAAATAATAAAATTTCTTTTTTGATTGTTTGAAAAAACTAAATTTGCATATCAAAATTAACACAAAAAACCATGAAAGACTTACTTCATAAATTTGAAAATAAAGAACCGGAAATTGTATTCAATTGGAAAGATCCAGAAACAGAAGCCGAAGGTTGGACTGTAATTAATTCATTACGTGGTGGAGCCGCTGGTGGTGGAACTCGTATGAGAATTGGTTTAGACCAAAATGAAGTACTTTCTTTAGCGAAAACTATGGAAGTGAAATTTTCAGTATCAGGCCCAGCAATCGGTGGCGCTAAATCTGGAATTAATTTTGACCCAGCAGATCCTCGTAAAAAGGGGGTTTTAGAGCGTTGGTATAAAGCGGTTTCGCCTTTATTGAAAAATTATTACGGAACTGGTGGTGATTTAAATGTAGATGAAATTCACGAAGTTATTCCAATGACAGAAGAATGTGGTGTTTGGCATCCACAAGAAGGTGTTTTCAACGGGCATTTCAAACCAACCGAAGCTGACAAAATTAACAGAATCGGACAATTACGTCAAGGTGTAATTAAAGTGATTGAAAATGGAGAATTTACTCCAGACTTATCTAAAAAATATACAGTTGCCGACATGATTACGGGTTACGGTGTGGCAGAAGCTGTAAAACATTTCTACGGAATTTACGGTGGAAGCGTTGTGGGTAAAAAAGCCATCGTACAAGGATTTGGAAACGTAGGTTCGGCTGCAGCCTTTTATTTAGCTAAAATGGGTGCGAAAGTAGTTGGAATTATCGATAGAGATGGTGGTGTAATTAACGAAAATGGATTTACATTCGAAGAAATTACAGAATTATTCAGAAATAAAGATGGAAACAAATTGGTTTCAGACCAAATGATTCCTTTCGCTGAAATTAATGATAAAATTTGGAAAATTGGTGCGCAAATTTTTGCTCCATGTGCCGCTTCAAGAATTGTTTCTATGGACAATGTTGAAAACATGATTGCTTCAGGTTTAGAAGTTATTTCTTGTGGTGCGAATGTTCCTTTTGCAGATAAAGAAATTTTCTACGGACCGATTATGGAAGAAACAGACAATAAAGTAAGTTTAATTCCAGATTTCATTTCTAACTGTGGAATGGCGAGAGTTTTTGCTTACTTCATGGAGAAAAAAGTTCAAATGACAGACGAAGCTATTTTTAATGATGCTTCTGAAATTATTGGAAAAGCGATCCAAAAAACATTTGATGTCAATTCAAGTAAAACAAATATCAGTGCAAGAGCTTATGAAATTGCATTGAAACAATTGGTGTAAACACGCAACAATAATTTTCTAAAAAACTACGTTGGAATAATTTTTGACGTAGTTTTTTTTATAACAACAATTTTTATTACATTTATTCGTTATTATTACATAAATAAATTGAATGAGAAAATCCATAAAAATATTAAAATTCATTAATGATCACGGTTCCATGTTGCTCCTTATTTTGGCGATATTAGCTGTAATTTTATATTTTCTTGTTCAGTATTTAAAAAAACAAGACTTCTCTGATTCTAAAAAATCACTTATAATTACTGTATATTCTTTTTCAAGTATATTAATTTTATTATTCTTTTTAAGATTTTGGCCTCCTTACGGGAAAACTGAAATGCTTATCGCTCAAGGCGGTGGCGGTGGCGGCGTAGAGCTTAATTTCGGAAATACTGATAAAGGTAAAGGTGACGATTATTTAAGTGAAACCTTAGAAGTGAATATGAAAGAAGTAGCTTCACAACCAGAAGAATCTGTACCAGATGAAATTTTAACTCAAGATAATGTTGGAGCTGAAGTACCAACTCCTATCAAAGTAAAAAACAAGCCAAAAGATAAAAAACCTACAGAAACTAAAACTACGGAAACACCTAAAACACCTGTTAAAAAAACCAATAGTGCCTTATCTAATATGATTAAAGGGAATAAAAAAAGTGGCGATGGAAATAGTAACACCAGTGGAAACCAAGGTTCAGCTGGAGGAAATACTAATGCTAACGGATACTATGGAAATGGAGGCTCCGGAGGAGGAACTGGCGGCGGAAACGGAACTGGCAACGGTACTGGTACTGGCGCAGGAAGTGGTTCAGGATCTGGTGGTGGAAGTGGAAGCGGTGGAAATGGAGGTGCCAATTACAGTTTAGCTGGCAGAAGAGCTATCATAAAACCTGAAGTAGATAACGAATGTAATTCATTTGGAAAAGTTGTAATAGAAGTTACTGTTGATAAAACTGGTAAAACCATAGGCGTTAGTACCGGTAGAGGAAGTACGGGTGATGCTTGTTTAATTTCATTAGCTAAAAAATTTGCAATGAGAACCAAATGGGACCCAAGTGAATCCGCAGCAGAAAAACAAGTGGGAACAATTACCTATAACTTTAAAAATTAAAATTTTTCTAAACTTTTTACTTTTATCTTTTTACTTTTATCTTTTTACTTTTATCTTAATCAATTCCTTTATATTTGCATTTCTTAAAACACTAAAAAATGCAACATATAATTGATCGTTTTATCGGGTATGTTACTGTTGATACAGAATCAGATCCAGAATCAAATACAACTCCAAGTACAGCTAAACAATGGGATTTAGCAAATAAATTAGTTGAAGAATTAAAACAAATTGGCTTGTCAGATGTTTCTATTGATGACAAATCTTATGTTATGGCTACATTACCAAGTAATTTAGATTACGAAGTACCAACAATTGGTTTTGTTTCTCACTTTGATACCACTCCAGATTTTACAGGAAAAGATGTAAAACCACAAATTGTAAAAAATTATGATGGTGGTGATATCGTTTTAAATGCTGAAAAAAACATCATTCTTTCTCCATCTTATTTCAAGGATTTGTTATTATACAAAGGTCAGACTTTAATTACAACTGACGGAACAACTTTATTAGGAGCAGACGACAAAGCAGGAATTACAGAAATTATGACTGCGATGGAATATTTAGTTCAAAATCCAGAAATTAAACACGGAACCTTAAAAGTATGTTTCACACCAGATGAAGAAATTGGTCGTGGTGCTGATCATTTTGATGTGGAGAAGTTTGGCGCAGATTGGGCCTATACAATGGACGGAAGTCAAATTGGAGAATTAGAATACGAAAACTTTAATGCGGCTGGTGTAAAAATCAGATTTAAAGGAAAAAGTGTGCATCCTGGTTATGCTAAAGGAAAAATGATTAACTCGATGCTTTTAGCGAGTAAGTTCATTAATAAATTACCAAAAGACGAAACTCCAGAAACTACTAAAAATTACGAAGGTTTTTACCATGTAACTAATATCCAAGGAAGTTTGGAAGATACTTTAGTGCAATTAATTATTAGAGATCATAATCGTAAAAAATTCGAAAAACGTAAAGAATACGTAGAAGAAGTGGTTGCGAAAATCAACAAAAAATACAAAAAACAATTTGGTGAAGATATTGCGGTTTTAGAAATTAAAGACCAATATTACAACATGCGCGAAAAGGTAGAACCGGTGATGCATATTGTAAAATTAGCCGAACAAGCCATGAAAGAATTAAACATCAAACCGTTAATTAAACCAATTCGTGGCGGAACAGATGGTTCTCGTTTGTCTTTTATGGGATTACCTTGTCCGAATATTTTTGCGGGTGGACATAACTTCCACGGAAAATACGAATATGTACCTGTAGAAAGTATGCAAAAAGCAGTTGAAGTTATTGTGAAAATTGCAGAATTAAATGCCATTCAAAATAAAAAATAAGAAATTTTCTCTATAAAAAAAGCCCAAATTCAATTACGAATTTGGGCTTTTTTTATTTGTGAGTTAAACTATTTCTTCTCGTTTAATTTTACACTCATCTCTGCAGAAATAGAACTTTTTTCAATTTTCAATTTTCCAGACATGGTTTCCATTACGATTGTAGTTTCAGCAATTTCAGAAACTTTGCCGTGAATTCCGGCAATAGTTATAATTTTGTCACCGGCTTTTAAATTCGCTAGAAAGGTTTTTTCTAATTTGATTTTTTTATTTTTTGGCATAATGATTAAGAAGTAGAATACTGCTATCATTAACACCAACTGAATGATTAAGGTTGAATTCATTTAATTATTTTTTAGTTTTTATACTTGCTTTAATTTTAATATTTTCTACAACTTTAGCGGTATTACAAGTAATCATAACCGTTTTAGTTACTTCACCTGATTTTCCGTTTGAATCGAATTTTACACTAATAGGAGCTGATTCTCCTGGTTTGATGGCTTCTTTAGTTACTTCTGGAACCGTACAACCACAAGATCCGTGAGCGTCAACTATATATAAGTTTTTATCTCCCACATTTTTGATTAAAAAAGTAGTTTCTACAATTTCACCTTGTTCAATTTCTCCGAAATCATGAATCTCTTTATCGAACGCTACTTTAGTTTTTGGCACCTTTGCATTTTCTTCTAAACTTTTTGTAGTGGTTGTAGTTGTTTCTTCTGTAGTATCAACCTCTTTTTTACAAGAAAAAGTAATTAATAACGAAGCAACTACGAAAATTCTAACTATTTTTTTCATATTCAAATTTTATAATAATCCTCTACCCGATTTTTTTAATTTTTCAGAACCTTGGAAATCTTTTACTAAGTTATCTAAAATTCCGTTGATAAATATACTACTTTTTGGTGTAGAATATTCTTTGGCAATTTCTAAATATTCGTTTAAAGTTACTTTTACTGGAATAGATGGGAATTTCAACAATTCACAAATAGCCATTTTAATGATAATAGTATCTAATTCGGCAATACGTTCTTTGTCCCAATTTGGTGTTTTATTTTCAAATTCTTTTGCAAATTCTACTTCGTTTAAAACTGTTTTTCTGAATAAATTTCGAACAAATTCTTTATCATCTAAATCTTTGAAAACTTGAGGTAATTCAATAGAATCGTCAAAACTTTTAATCGCTTTAATTTGCTTAGAAATTAATGTATTTATAACTGGAATATCATCTACCCAAGTGATTTTAAAATCTTCTAAATAGTCGTATAATTTTTCGTTTGGCGCAATAATTTCATTAAAAACATCATACATAAAGAAAATGTCTTTTTTGAATTCATTGGTTTCAACCGCAATATATCTTTTATACAAATCAGACTCTTTAATTGCGTCTAAAAGAAAAATAATACAATCGTCATTACGTTTCCAATTATCAATTTTTCTTTCTTCTAACTTATCATAAAAAGCAGCATGATTGGCTAAAATCTTGAAAAAACTATTATTTACAAATTTTAAATTAGGATTTTGTTCTTCTTTGGTTGCCAAGTGTTTTTTAGAAGCAAGTTCTAAATAGGTTCTTTCTTTCAATTGTAATTCATCAAAAATAGAAAGCATTACTAAGTATAAATCTTGAGAGTTGTCAATACTTTGTAATAAAAATTTTTCTTCCTTATCTAATGAATCGGATTCGTGCTGATGCATGGCATAAATGGTTTGCATCACTTTTACTCTATAATGTCTTCTGTTAAGCATATGGCTAAGAACTTTAAAAAATTATCCCGATGATAAAAAAATCATCGGGACAAATTTACAATATTTTATTTTAAAGAATTATTTGTTTTGTAATTCTTTTTTTCTGTCATCAATTCTTTTTTGAGCAATATTTAATGCTGCTTGATGTGTTGTGATGTTTTGAACATCTGATAAATTGAAGATATCCATAGCCGTGTTGTAAATATTCTCTGTTTTCTCCATTACTTGAGCAGAAGTTAAATTTGCTAGCTCTGAATATACATTAATTACACCACCCGCATTAATTAAGAAATCAGGCGCATATAAAATGCCTTTCTCTTTTAATAATTTACCATGAATTACTTCATTTGCTAACTGATTATTAGCAGCTCCAGCAATAACTTTTGCTTGAATTTTACTAATTGTATCATCGTTGATAGTTGCTCCTAAAGCACAAGGTGCATAAATATCTACATCTAAACTATATAAATCGTTTCCAGTAAAAATTTTAGCCCCGTATTTAGAACCTACTTCGTGCAATCTGTTTTCATTGATATCTGAAATAGTTACGATGGCACCTTCGTTTGTTAAATGTTGTACTAACACTTCACCAACGTGACCAATACCTTGAACTAAAACTCTTTTTCCAGCTAAATTATCTACACCAAATTTATGTTTTACAGCAGCTTTCATACCCATAAAAACACCATAAGCTGTAATAGGAGAAGGATTTCCAGAACCACCTTTACTTTCAGAAATTCCAGTAACATATTTTGTTACTTCTCTTACCGTATCCATGTCTTTAGTTTCCATTCCTACATCTTCAGCAGTAATATATTTCCCTGATAATGAGTCTACATATTCTCCAAATTTTCTCATTAATTCAGGTGTTTTCTCTGTTTTGGCATCACCAATAATAACAGCTTTTCCACCACCTAAATTTAAACCTGAAATAGAAGATTTAAAAGACATCCCACGAGATAATCTTAATACATCATTTAAAGCTTCCCATTCATTAGAATACTTCCACATTCTTGTTCCTCCAAGTGCAGGTCCAAGAACTGTATTATGAATTCCGATTATTGCTTTTAAACCTGTATCTTTGTCGTTACAGAAAACAACTTGTTCGTGTCCATCAAAAGAAATTTGACCAAAAACGGGATCTACTTTGTGTAGCTCGTTTGAATTTATAATATCTGTTGTCATGAGTATATTTGATTTTTTATCAATAATAAGATACAAAAATATGTATAAATTATATATAATTGCCGTTTTTTATTTTATTTTTACGAATACTATAATTTAACATATTGCAATATAATCGCAAAAAGCTATAAAATAATTAACAAAAACAGAAATACTTTAAATTATATTACTTTAAATGAAAGAATTACAATATTTAAATAAATATTTCACAAAATACAAATACCGATTTTTATTTGGAATAATTATCACAATTGTTGCTCAAATATTTGCTTTATACACACCCGAATTAGTTGGAAAATCAATATCTGCTATTGAAGCCTACTTAAAATCTGGAAATAAAGACACCAATTCATTAAAAAAAGATTTGTTTGAAAACATTGCTCTTATTTTCATTTGTACTTTAATTGCTGGATTTCTAACTTTCTTAATGCGTCAAACCTTAATCGTAATGTCGCGTTTCGTAGAATTCGATTTAAAAAACGAAATCTTCCAACATTACCAAAACCTTTCTCAAAATTTTTACAAAAAAAACAGAACGGGCGACTTAATGAATCGCATCAGTGAAGACGTTGGAAAAGTAAGAATGTACGTTGGGCCAGCAGTAATGTACACTATAAATACAATAATTCGTTTTGCTGCGATTATTATCAGCATGTCCGCCATCAATGTAAAATTGACCATTTATTCCTTATTACCATTGCCTATTTTATCATACAGTATTTTCATATTAAGTAAACGCATCAATAAAAAAAGTACCGAATACCAGCAAAATTTATCTACACTTTCTTCCTTTACACAAGAATTTTTCTCTGGAATTAGAGTTGTAAAAGCCTATGCATTAGAAAAAGACAGAAATAATCATTTCATCAAACTTTCTGAAATCAGTAAAGAAAAAAACTTATCATTAGCCAAAACACAAGCCTTATTTGGACCATTAATGGTTTTGTTAATTGGTTTGAGTTATTTAATTGTAATTTACGTAGGCGGACAAATGTATGTTCGTGGGGAAATAAAGGATATTGGTGTTATTGCAAAATTTCTATTATATATAGGTATGTTAGTTTGGCCAGTGGCTTCATTTGGCTGGGTTTCTTCTTTAGTTCAAGAAGCAGAAGCTTCACAAAAAAGAATTAACGAATTTTTATTAGAACAACCAGAAATTCAAAACTTAGGTAAAATTACTTCAAAAATTGAAGGCAAAATTGTATTTGAAAATGTGAGTTACACTTATGAAGACACTAATATTCAAGCTTTAGACAATATTAGTTTTAGCATTAACAAAGGAGAAACTGTTGCCATAATGGGCAAAACAGGTGCTGGAAAATCAACTATTTTATCGTTATTAACCAGGATTCACGATGTAAATGGCAACTCAAAAATTAAAATAGACGACCATAATATAATTGAATATGATTTATTTCATTTAAGAAACAGCATGAGTGTTGTACCTCAAGATCCATTTTTATTTTCCGATTCGATCAAAAACAACATCAAATTTGGAAAAGAGAATGCAACTGACGAAGAAATCATTTCAGCAGCAAAAATGGCAGTTGTTGACGATAACATACAAGCATTTACCAATAAATATGAAACCATTTTAGGAGAAAGAGGTATTACACTTTCAGGCGGACAAAAACAACGTGTTTCAATTGCCCGTGCTATAATAAAAGAAGCCCCTGTTTTAATCCTTGACGATTGTTTAAGCGCTGTTGACACCGAAACTGAAGAAAAGATAGTTAACAATTTCAAAACTATATTTCATCAAAAAACTACAATTATTGTAACTCATAGGGCATCAGCCGCAAAAAATGCAAATAAAATTATAGTTTTAGATTCTGGCAAAATTACTCAGGAAGGCACTCATAACCAACTAGTAAACCAAGAAGGATTTTATAAAAATTTATATATAAAACAACTTTCTGAAAAAGAAAATGCTTAAAAAAT